>JAAEMD010000274.1 GCA_024225875.1 bacterium | reverse complement strand
GTTGTGCTCAAATAAAATTTGATTTATTAGTACTTTTGCAGGGCTGGCCAATCGAATGGATGAGATATGACTCAGGGAGTGATATTATACCATCGACTTGACCAGCCTTCTTTCTTTAAAAACTGGATCATCGAGTAAAAAGTTACATGCGATTACCCTGCCATAATTCCAAGTTTTTTTCGTATTAATAAATATTAAAAGGAGAATTATCATGAAAAAGACAAGTCGGATACTTCTTATTTTATGCATTATCACGGCCGGATTTTTCAGTGTACAAAACATACTTGAATCAGCAGAATCCAAAAAAGTATCTCTTTTAGGAAAATGGCAGGCCACCAATGTAGAGGACATATCGTACCATCCCAAGAAAGGAATAAGAACATCTGTTAACAGTATAAACCTATTATTAGAAATTTATAAACAAGAGGGTAAATTTTTATTTGCCAGAATGCACTGGACATTGATTCAAAAGAACAAGGCAGGTCACGATATTGACGGCCAGCAAATGCGGAGCGGAGTTGAAGAACTTATCGGTATGTTAAAACACGACAAAAAAAACGTCATATTCCTGTATACCACTGATACCGGGCGGATGGATATAGAAATCATTGATGAAAATACGATGTCTGAATATTACACTGAACAGAGCCACGATGATGCGGTTCTTAGCTATGCGACATACAAAAGAATCAAGTAAAATTCTACAATCCTTTTACCACCAATATTCTATCTGAAAAGGAGTGAAATACTGATCATTCCTTTTCGGAAATTCAAAATAATAACTCCAAGCTATTTCAGTTGAGACCGCTTATTTTACCTTTTTGCGGCGTTGGTCAAAAATACCCAACTTTGTAAAATAATCTGGTCAAAAAACCAAAGATACTTTAAACTAATACCTGAGTGAGGTTACGCTTTTACTGAAACTGACCTAAATCTAACCACATCATCGGGATACGCTATACAAAAAACAATCTTAAGAAGGAATAATAATGAATTCTAAATTTTTTTTAATCATTCTTATTTTACTGCTAATCAGCACTTTAGCTTACGCCGGGGAAAAAATTATTACAGTTGCAACCTTGAAGGACTATGCTCCTTTTTGCATGGTTGATGAAAAATACAAAATCAATCAAATAATTCCTGTTGGCTGTAATGCTATTGGGTTTAAGGGATATAGCTGGGATGTACTAAGAGAAAGTTTGCATGAAATGGGCTATACAATACATTTATGGTTCATCCGATTAACGCGTACTTTTTTCTATGAAGATCAAAAAGCTTCAATTTGAAAAATTCAAAATCACGATATCCATAGGCCTGCCTTTTCATAGTTTTAATTTTGTTATTGGTTCCTTCCAAAGGCCCTGT
>JAAEMD010000273.1 GCA_024225875.1 bacterium | reverse complement strand
ATTTGAACTGCGTGATTTTGCAGGAATTGGTTCCGCACCTCAAGTTCGATTTTTCAATTATAACCCAAATTTCACCAACACTTTAGAAAACACTCCTAAATTTTCATCAGGCTTATAATCAATAGTGCTTGTTTTTGATTCCTTGAGTAAGACGTGGAGTTGATGGATTTGTTGATCTTTTTGGTTTAGTTGCTCGTCTTTTTTGCTTAGTAGATTGTTGAGTTGGTCTTTAAGTTCTGTAGTTTGTTTTTGAAGTTGCCCTTGAAGGGGGATGGCAACGATTCCTTGTGGTCAACCTCTTGAAACCAAAACTTATCAACTACACAATAAATAAGCATGTGTAAAAAATAGGACACACCCATTTATTTTCGCTTATAACGTTCAACCCTATTTTTTCCATTGTGTTTAGCTTCGTAAAGCGCCAGATCTGCTTCTTCAACTAACTGACTTGTTTTCCATTCCAACCGAGGTGTTAACCCGCTTACTCCAGCGCTGATCGTAATGAACTTGTCTGTTTTTGACGCTTTATGCGGAATTTCAACTTCTTTCACTTTATAACACAACCGTTTAGCCAGACCCAATGCTTCATCAGTAGTTCCGTCTATCAATACGACAAATTCCTCTCCGCCATATCGTGCAACAAAATCACCCGCCCGATTAGCCGTGTTATTTATACACTCAGCCACTCGTTTCAAACACTCATCTCCTTCCGGATGTCCGTAGGTATCGTTGAAGGACTTGAAATCATCAATATCGATCAAAATCAGGGAGATCATTTTTTCATTCCGTTTTGCTCGTCTCCACTCTCGATCCAAACATTGATCAAAAAATCGTCGATTTCTAACTCCTGTTAGACCATCACTCAATGACACTTCCATTAACTTTTCATTGGCAATTTGTAACTCTTCGGTCCGCTTTTTAACCAATTTTTTAATATAACTATGACTACTCATAATTTTCAGGTACGAGGTAATTAAATAGACCAAACAAATTCCAGCCAAAAGAATCATCCATGGATACCAGCTTCGTTGGCTCAGGACTAACTTTTCCCCTGCAACAACTTTTAACTCCCAGTGTCGTCCACTCAATTCATCCAACTCCTTCTTAAAGGAAAAATCAGACAGTTCGATATCCGTTCGTTGTTGAAACAAGAGATCGAAATTTTTAGGATCTGTGACATCATACAGCCAAATAGCAAATCCATTTGTTTCCACCCCTTGAAGAGTAGACTGAGTCACATCATTTACTCGATACAACGCTAAAAAGTAACCTCGTATATTAATATCCAGAGTTCCCTTTCCATCAAATAACGGAAGATATACCAAAACCCCTTTACTGGCGAATTTTGTTTTACTTTGTATTAGAGTAATTGGAGCACTTGCATACGGCCGTCCTTTGTTCTGTGACTTTTCCATCGCAATTATAGTCTCAGGCCGCGAAGAAGAGTCGAAACCCAATACTTTTTCATTGAATACAATCGGTTCGACTAAATAAATGGGATAATACACCTCACGGGGAGTGGCTTTACCTATACTACCATCGTCATAAAATTCACGGACTTGAAATTTGATCCCGTAAGGATGCTCTTTTTGTTCAATGGTCTTGACTTGATCAAATGTTATTTTTGGCAGCCATTCCAAAGCACTAATACCTGAATTACGTTTGATTAGAGATTTCGATATGGTATGAAATTTTTGAGGATCAACCTCTGCTTCCCAAATTGAAAAATGTTCCTGCAGTACACTAATCACTTCTGTATTAACCCGGATATCTCTGTTTAGTAGGTCCACCCACTGGTTTATTTTTTTATCAAACCGCTCTTTAATTACTTTTGTTTCAAACCAATAACTATAAAAAGCCATGGTTGAAAACAGGATTAAAAGAATCGCAATAAAAATGTTACGAAACGACTTGCTTCTTAAAACTTCTATTCGGTATATTTTCAGTAATTTTATAAGGTTTCCAAACAAGTAATTTTGAACCTCCTCCATCTGTCCATTTTAGGGAATAGAGCGAGCAACTGTTAAGACATGTTTTTGATAAACATCACTTCTTTTTCAGATTTTGGCATGGTTCAATAATATCTATTTAAAGGTAACAGGTACAGGGAGCATTCGTAGTGCGTCATGTAAGTTGTTATTAGGAGTGTAAGCAATGCTTATTAGAATTTTTTCCATATCTAAATAACCTTCCCATTAGTAGTGATGTTGTGCCTTGAATATCCTACAATACTAACGCGGGGAATCCGCAACCCATTTTGCCCCTTCTCATTTTATTGTGATATCGTACCAATACCTCAAATACAGCCTTTCTGTGATATAATATTCTTATTTCAGATTTTTACTATTTTTTAAATCGCATAAAATTAGTTTATATAAAAAGTATGTAGTATTCAAGTTCGATTTTTCAGTTATAACCCAAATTTCACCAGCACTTTAGAAAACACTCCTAAATTTTCATCTGGCTTATAATCAATAGTGCTTGTTTTTGATTCCTTTAGTAAGACGTGGAGTTGATGGATTTGTTGATCTTTTTGGTTTAGCTGCTCGTCTTTTTTGCTTAGTAGATTGTTTAGTTGAGTATCTTTTTTGTTCAACAGCTCTTCACTTTTTTTTAACTGTTCTTTTAAATCTGTGATCTGAGTTTTAAAGTCATTTGCCTGTTTTTCTAGCTGCTTGTCTTTTTGTTTTAACTGATGTTTAAGGTCTTCGATTTGTTTTTTTTTTATTTTATCAAATTGATTATTGTTTTTGCTATGTTTAAAAATAACATCACTACTATAGTTACTACTATGGTTATTATCAGTTTGGATATTGAAGTGATCTAAAAGAAATTGTTTATTAATTAACCATTTGCCAAGTTTACTGCTGTTATCTCTTTT
>JAAEMD010000272.1 GCA_024225875.1 bacterium | reverse complement strand
TCTTCTCCTCCAATGAAGAGAAAGCCATCTACCTGATCTACATATTTCTGGAGGACGGCTTCGTCACAGATGGTTGGAATTAACAGCGGTAACGCACCATATTCGACAATGCGGTCCACATAATGGTGGCAGACGCAATAGTAGTTGTTTTTAATTTTGTTACTTATTTATAATAAATTAATTATGTTGGTTTGTTTTGGTTTTATGTATCAACTTTATGTCTACTTTTTGCCCACTCTTTGATAATTCTACATGATTTTTTTTAGATTTAATGGGTTATGATAATCTCCGTAATCTCGAGTTTGTTTAATTGAGGCGTGTCCAATTACAGTGCCAATTTGTTCATTAGAAAAATTGGCTTTGCGTAGCTTGTCAACGAAGTAATGTCGAAAACAATGAAAACTTTTGTTATCAATACCCAGAGAGCGAAGCTTTGTGATGAAAATACGATTTAAATTCACCCCAGCATGAGCAGTACCGGCTTTATATATATTAACTTTATCAGGGAAAAAGTAGCCTTCCTTATCTGTTGTTTTTTCCAACAGAAATTCTAATGGCGGCAGCAGTTGAATATATAAAGACCGTCCAGTGTGTTTGGTTTTAGCCGGGGTTAGTTGTATGATATGTTGTTTTTGATGTAAATCAAAAGTTATGTTTTTTTTTCTTAAACGTACAACATCACCAAAACGCATTCCTGTATAAGCGGCAATCAGACAAATTTCCTGCCAATCATCTTTGAAGCTGCTTAAAATCAGGTTAACTTCTTCTTCAGTAAATGGTATTTTGGCTGTAGCATCTTCTTCAGCGTTTTTACGCTTAATTTCTCTAAAGGGATTTTTCAAGTTCAGACCTTTAAAAAAAGATTTCATTGTAGCAATGTACTTGTTATAGGTACTATTCTTACATTTTAGTTCAGTCATAAACCCTTCGGCATGTTCTTTGGTGATCTGAACAACATCAATAATATCTTTAATTTTAAGATAATTTAAGAATTTTGTGACGCGTAATTCATATTGGTATTGACTTTTGACCGATAGTGCTAAAAAAATATCCGTTTTTTTATATCTTTCCAAAAGTGTGGCAATTTTATTATTTTGCCTATTCGATCTCAGTTTAGCAACATTAAGGATTAGGTTGAGTCGGTCTTGGTGACTTTTGCGGCGACAGGCTGCTGCTTCCATAATAAGAGCTCTTGCTTTTAATTTTTTAGCGTCAAGCTTACATTGAGTAATATAATTTTTTATCTCCCTGA
Source organism: bacterium (assembly GCA_024225875.1). Classification (GTDB taxonomy): domain Bacteria; phylum Margulisbacteria; class Marinamargulisbacteria; order JAAEMD01; family JAAEMD01; genus JAAEMD01. The sequence goes on along the minus strand of JAAEMD010000272.1, from coordinate 125 downwards.
CCTGCTGACGTTTTTCTTTAACGGTGCCAGATATAGGGAAATTCAACTTGCGCTTTTTACCGCTAGCCGGATCTGTTACTGTTACTCTATAGCTAGTTGAGTTTGCAGAAATAGACATTTTAGAC
>JAAEMD010000271.1 GCA_024225875.1 bacterium | reverse complement strand
ATTCTTGTACGGCTAATACAAAAAAATAGGAAAATGGTCATGTCCACTCCTTAATTTCAAGACTTAAAATTTTCATTATAATTCAAAGGCACCGATACTTACTGTTGATGCGAAGTACGCGATATCCTGATGAACCTAAAAAATGTTCTCTTTTCTAAAAAAAATAAATTTACTACAAGTAAGAAAACCATGAAATCCAAAGAACAATTGCATTCAGAATTGTGGTCTTTTTTTGAATATTTCCTGGGATTTGTTTCCGAGGGTGTACACTTAGAATGCTTCAGCCTGATTGATCAAGAAAAAAGTCTCCCCGGTAAAGGAGAGGCTTACTTATATGAGAAGATCACCCGGGCAATCGTTTTTGAAAGTGCCGAGGAAATAAAGGCATTTGCCAGAGAATATGTTAAAACCGAAAAACTGAATCAGGTGGAAAGTACCTCTAAGCCCTTTCGTGATTCCCTCAAGGAGGTCTTGTTTCTCGAAATCAGGAATAATCTTAATGCAAAGTTACTAGATCACATGATAGATCAGGTAAAACAGGATGAAAAAGGGGAAAACGTATTAATCATGGTATCCCTTTACTATTCTCTTTTTAAAAACAGCTACCTTTCAGGGTATGTGCTGCATCCATTTTATTTTAAGGTGTTTATTCCATTTCTGAATATATATCAGAAAAAATTTCCCGACAATAGCACAGTATGGCAAAATATATTGAAAAAAAAGTTGTTGAACACCTTAAAAAACAATCAAGAGGAGACCTATAATTTAAAGGCTTTTTTTGAAGATAAATCCGTTAAAAAAATTATTGCCATTTTATTTGCTGGTATCCTGACAATAATGAACGAAGAAAAAGACCTAACAAAATCCTTTTTCTTTGTGACCAATAACTTAAAAGAGTTTCATCTAAAAACGTTCAAAATATATATTGCCAACGGATACTATACCGCAACAAACAAACCAAAACGGTTCTCGCACAAAAATAAAACCAACGGCATATCAAATCAATTTAAAAAGGTAAGAGCCGTTCCCACTGCACATATATCCGGTATCATAAACAGTCTTGTGGATCGTACTTTTAACGATTCCCTGGACACAATCATAAAGTATTATCAATCCGGAAAGAACGGGAAATTCAAAAAATACCTGATTAAAAATTATGACCGATCCTTCCAGGATATGAACAAAAATATCTGGAAGGAGATCCGAAAGCTTGTGAAAAGCCAAATGCAGGTATGTTATAGGAGTAAGTACCTGTTAAGACTTGTTATCCACTATGTATTTGAGAAATTTGGTGCCGAAAGAGAATTCTGGACTAAATACATCCCCAACGTTGAGCGGATCATTCAATATATATACAAACAAGAAAATGAGCAATTTATTAAGGTCAATGAAGGCTTAAATCAAATCATTGACAAATACAAGGAAAGCAAACTCTTCCAGGGAACTGATTGGGAAGGTTTTTACAAAGATCCTGCTGCAAAAAAAATTGCCGCACAGATAATACAGACGATTGTGGACAAGGGCAGCTCCAAACAAGACAAAAAAATACCGGCAATCTGGTTTACAAATATATTGATAAAAGGCATTGATGATACTGTCCTTTTACAGTTTTTCATCAGGGGGCTGAACAATGTTTAACCCAGATATCCACAGATATATACCCGTTATGACAGGTGACGGTCGATTTGTCCCAAAAGAAACTAAAATAATAGGCCAGATCCCAGAAAGACTCGGAACTACCGCTATGACAATTGGTGCGGCAAAACCCGCCCATGAAATTGCTACAGGATATACAACCAGAAGAAAAAATATATGAATAAATGAATGGTAAAATACTAGGAAGCTTTTACCCCTGGTTGAATTGTTAGTAGACTAAGAGGCTTCCGAGACACAAGATGTGCTAATTTTAAAATATATAAAAATATCTTTGCTGCAAAATTCAATTGAATGATAATGATCTGGGCATCCCTTTTTTTCAGGGGTCCATGTAAAAAATGCTCATTGATTCTTTTCACTCTTTGATTGTTACCTTTTAAATTTTGTTTTAGATATTTTTGAGCAAATTCTGGTTCATAATAATTTTTTAAAATAAAATCATCCGCTATATCCGGTCCATCCCGGTTAATAAAACCCGGCAATTTTCTCGCAATTTTCATTATTTTCTCCGGGATCTTATTTATAAAATCAGGATAAATTGTACCAACTTTATCCGCCATTCTTGCCACGGTAAAATAGACCAATGGATTTGCGGTTCTTCCAATACAAAAATCCGGGATCGTATATTTTAAAACGATCAAAGACACCTTGCTTGAAATCCCCTTTCCATTTAATTCACTAACAACTGAAGCAAGGCTGTTGAAAATACACTTTTTCCCATTAACAACCATTCTGTGAAATAAATATACAGCAATAGCTTTCCCCTCTATTTGCACCAACACCATAAAAGCTGCCGGCAAATGAATATGCTTGTTATAATACTTTTCATCAACCGGCAATTTGCTGTCAAATGCAACCTTGCAGCATATCTTGACAAGCTTTTCTTTTTCTTTTAGCGTTTTGTTTTTTAAATCTATCAGTTCAAAACTGGCTTTTTTTATATTCCACATTCTTCACCCCCCTGTAAGATTATACTATTTTCAATATTTTTTTTATATTTTAACCGGTTGTTTTTAAAAAAAATTTCATATATAAAAAACCAAATTCATTTTTAATGAAAGTCTATATAAATTCAGGGGCATTATGGAAAGTATACTGGTCAGTAGCTGTCTGTTGGGAGAAAAGGTTCGTTATGACGGAAAAATTATTTCGCCGGATCCAGATTTTATTAAGTTTATAAATCTTCATTTTTCCGTTGTGCCAATTTGTCCTGAAGTGGTAGGCGGACTCTTTGTCCCAAGATCTCCATGTGAGATAATAAAAGGTAAAGCAAGTAATGTACTTGACGGGACAGCAAAAGTTTTAACAAATGATCTCCAGGATTTCACACAGCAATTCGTCTCGGGTGCCTTTAACTCGATAAACCAGTTTTTAAAAATTGACATAGAATTGCAATGTCAGTTATTATCTCCATGCTAATAACAAGCTTTATATTTGAGCGAGGGTGTGGTCTTATGTCGCCCCCATGGTCTTAGATTCATATGTTTAGTT
>JAAEMD010000270.1 GCA_024225875.1 bacterium | reverse complement strand
TGAAAGTAGCGACACAATAGCAAAATTTTCTCATGGGTGAGAATGGGCTTCAATGACCCGTCGGAACTCATGAGGAGATTTTGCGGTGAAGCTGAGAAATCTTTTTAGGAAAAGGCGACAACTTGCTTGACACACACCGTTGGTGAAGCAACTCAATATGGTTTAAGCAAATAATAAGAAAACGTTCTGGTTTGAGTAAAATCGGTAACGCTTTTTGGGGCGACTTTTCATATTCTCGATATGATGGAACAATAATAGGTAAGTGTCCATTAATATTTATGCTGTCATCTGCATACCATTTATTTAACAAACCGTTGTTATGCATCCATAGATTACGGATACGTCTGGCATGGTCAACTTGCAAACAAAGTTCTGGAATTCTTGCTTTCATTGTTTTTGTGCCATAAGTTGAGTCAGCAACTAAATCAAAAGCCCACTCAAGCTTTTTTTTATAATGCTGAAGGCGTTTTTTTGCGGTGTTAGAAATATGCTCTCTTTCATTTAGCCGCGCAATAATATTTTTTAGTGCCCCTTCAAATGAACTAATTACAGAGACCATACAAACCCTGGCATGGTAATACTTAAAACATGAGCCCATATTATCCATAAAATTCTGTTGATCATAGAAACGTACCCATTCGAGAGTTACAGGTATTTGATCTTTCGGTAAATTTTCTTTTATCAACTTATTCTTAGATGCACTTTTACAGGCAATTACATAAAAAAAATAACCAATTATAGCTTGCATACCATCATCAGCGACTTCGAATGAAATTCGTATTTTTTTATCTCGTGGCATAAATTCTTTTGAAAGATAACTGTTGTGCTTAACCGAGCCGGGTGTAGTCAGCAATTCCCAGTCTATTCGACCTATCCTAAATTATCCAGGGGGTCAAAATACTCCAGGATACTTAGAAAATATATGCAACCAATTCCACGGCAAAAAATTGTTTCAAGTGATGCACCTTTTTTATTACCGAGCTAATTTGTATTTTTTTTCAAGCACTTCAATTGCCTGCCAATAACCTGGCTTAACGTGATTAATACACAATTCTTTTAAGTTTCTGAAAAAATAAAACCACTGCCTCATTAAATTTGCATCTCTCATTGACCAGGGAATATCGTGACTTAAACCAAAACACCAACTGTTATTAATAGGATTTTTAGCTTCATAAAGCTTGATACCAAATTTTGAAGGATTTAACGCAAATGCAGAACCATTCACTATTGTTAAAATTTCAGGTTCAATATGATAAAGATAAGGCAGTATCATTTCAATATTTTTTAGTTGCGTTATTAATGACTTCTCACTAATTCCTGGAACAAATAAAATCAAACCAATAGTAACCTTTACAAATTTTGATAAAATTTTGATTGCGTTTTTGATTTTTTCTACACCTAATCCTTTATTTAAAATTGCAAGTATTTCTTCATCTAATGCTTCCGCACCAATAAACACATCGGTACAACCAGATTTTGCTAAGTTTTCTCCTAATTCGTCTGTAACCCAAGTTTCAGCACGTAACATAAGGTTGTATGGAATTTTTCCACCAAAACGTGCAATCTCATTAACGGTTTCATTAAGGTATTTTTTAGAATAAGAATCTTGTGTTAGAACGATATCTTTTATTTTAGGTTGCAATTGGAAAATATTATTTACATCTATTGCTACTTTATTTGCCGAACGAAAAACTACTTTTTGATAAGATCTTGAAGGGTAATCACAAAAACTGCATTTACCATAATAACATCCATGCCCAGAATAAACCGTTACTAAATCATTCAATGGTAATAATGAATAATCCGGCTGGAATGATGGAGGGGTAATTTTTTTAATAATCGTGCAATTTGATTTTGAATGTTGATTTGCTCCTATGACAGCATTAAGAAGATATTTAATATCATGTCCAATTAAAATGTAATTAAAAAATTCAGATAATAATTTTAGTTGTTCCTTTTGTAAAGAAACTATTGCACATCCACCGATCACTGTAATTGCATTTGGATTGGATTTTTTAATATTATAGCTTAGGCGGGCATGGAAGACAACATCAGGAGAATACAATGAGGAGAAAAAAATATATTCCCCTATATTTGTTGGCTTTGGAAGGTAATCATTCATCCAATCACCATATTTTATACTGTTAGGATTTAACCAATTTGGTGAAGTACATTTTGTATTAAGTTCTTTAGGTGTGTTTGAATAATCCAAACTACTACTTAAATCAAGCATTCTGTAAGAAAGGCCTGCATTAGTTAATGCTGTGCATAAGTATACTGCACCTGCCTGTGTCATATCTTTTCCTGAGCATAAAGAAGTTATAACGGTACATTTAGCCATCTATAAATAAATCCTATTAAATTATTTTTTATTTAACCGATCTTCTACCCATATTAAATCACAGCCCCGAGTATAACCTTGTTTAATCCAATATCCCAAAGCACTATTCGTTGAATTTTTAACAAGACCCTGTATTAATGTCATTTTTCTTTCTATGCAAAGGCCTCTCAGATATTTATACATTTTATTTCCTACGCCTATATTCTGAAACTCTGGAATAATTAAAAAAGCATCAAAGAAGAACCATTTTGGTGAAATAGCAACTCCATAAGCAAATCCAATAAGCTTTGAATCATTTGTTGCAACAATAACTATAGCCCGAGAATCTGTTATCCAAAAACGAATATCATCTTCATCAAAACCATCAGAATATTCTGATATACTAAAACGATCAGAAGTTTTAGAGCATTTTAATATTTGAGGTAAATCGGCAGGTATTGCTTTTCTTATTATGACTGAGTTGTTAATTATATGCTTATTCATACTTGTTTTATGTTATCCCTCAATTTTGAACTGTTATAAGCCAATTGATGCAAAGAGGTTTCAAACTTAGGATGACTGTCGACATTCATCTTTCTAACCTCCATAAATACTTTATCTTTCAGAAGGTCTTTAAGCCATCTCTCCTGCCAGGCGCTACCAAGTGGATCCTCCAAGTTCATAGAATCGGAAGATGTATAGACATAAAGAAAATAATCATATACTTTAGATAAATACAAATATTTACCAATTTCAGCCATATTATTATTCTTTTGTTTATCATTTGTCTTGTCTGAATCAGTAACTAACTCTTGATATTTCTCTGGCATAAAATTTTTAGGTAAAAATTGAACATTATTAATGTGCTCCTTCGTAATTGGTTCGTCAGTTAACCAACCCATAGTAATTCTTTCTTTGAGTAATTGTGCTTTCAACATATCGGTTTGAATTTTAAATTGTTCAGTTTGAGTTTTTAATTGTCTCCAAATACAAATAGCAGTCCAACCTAAAACCAATAGAATTATAAATTGGACTATCAATGCCCAATGCTCTGTAGATTGTAAGCTTAATTTTTGGCTTAGATTATATAAAGTTTGAGGTATTGTCGTATTCATTGTTTCGGGTGTTGTTGTATCCATATCCTACTCCTTTTAATTAATAATGATATTTGTTTTAACAATTGGGCGCCTAACTGAGGAAAGAGAAACTCCTGATTTAAATACGGAAATGAGACCTGCCGCTTCAACATAATTATCAACAATAAAAAGTTTATCTGTTTTAAATGGAAGTTTTGTCAAGTCATTTTTCATACAATTACGATTCTCACGTACTGCTATAACAGGGATTCCTTGTTCTAAAGCTGCTAAAGTAGGTAGCCCAATACAATTTTCTGGTATAACTAAGCATGAAATATCAGAAGAGTTAATTATTTCTGGTTCATTAAACAATTCACGATCTATTATAATCTTAGGGCTACGATGCAACCCTTTTAAAATACAATGAATATAGCATGATGAAACAACTTCTGCTGACATTCTTGGGTCCACAATACCAAAATGTTCCATATATCGACTGGAATCACTAATTGCCGGTGCATGTGCTGTGGGGATGTTAAAACATACAGATATCGCGTGTGTTAACATAGCCTCTACTCCTCCCCATGGATTTACCATTTCTCCATTACTATCAAAATAATCTTTTGCTACATTTTCCTCGATTTTAATAGTAGAAGATAAAGCCAAGGCATCAATATTATTTATATTTTCAGTAATTACATCAAATAGTTTTTTTAATCCTTCAATGCGTCCAACAGCTCTCCCTGATTTAGTGCGTTCGGCATATATATTTGTGGCTGGATCTAATTGAATTACCTTAGGACAATTTAAACCGATTGTACATCTAGCAGCAGAAATTGCGTTTACTAAATCTTTATCAATAACTTCGTCAGTATGTTTATCGGCAATCAGCAAAACCTTATTAGTCCTAACTTTTTGTAATCCAATCGTACCCATAAGCAATCGGGAAATGATACTACCTTCAACATACAACCCATTTTCCGGTAGTTCATTAATATCAGATGCGTTTACAACATTAGGATGGGTTATCAACGTATCACTAACAGAGGCAAACAGTTTAGCAACAGGATTAGCATCACCTGCATGTCCACCAATTTCAGCACCAATACCAGTAGGGACCAAAAAAACTGTATTAAACGTATTCGTTTTTTCTAATTTGCGTTTATCGAATTTAAAGATAGAAGTTGGATTTAAACTAGGTATTTTAGGTTCATCAGGATATCGCGTACTTCGCATCAACAGTAAGTATCGGTGCCTTTGAATTATAATGAAAATTTTAAGTCTTGAAATTAAGGAGTGGACATGACCATTTTCCTATTTTTTTGTATTAGCCGTACAAGAAT
>JAAEMD010000269.1 GCA_024225875.1 bacterium | reverse complement strand
TATTGATTTTTATAAAAAAAGCCGTACTATGGCTTGCAACGTCGGCATATAGCGCAGCTTGGTAGCGCACTGTCATGGGGTGTCAGGGGTCGCAGGTTCAAATCCTGCTATGCCGACCATTTTAACCCTAAAAAATCAATAGCTTATCACTGAACAAGAGTAGTCATTAAAAACACTGTGGTAAAATAGTGGTAATATAGTGGTAAAACTCTTTTCTAAACTCTCATCTAAATCATACTCTCAAAGGTCATAAGTGCGAACAGCAATGAAAAGCACGTGGACTTAAGCTTAATGATCATCTAGCTTTAAAATTTTTATTGCACGTGATTTAAGTATGCACATTATCTTAATGCTAATTTTTGTGATACTGGGCTTGGCGATATCAGATAAGGTAAGTTTGATCATCGGAGGTCCATTAATAGTGCTTGGCGTTGCCTGCTTTAATTTAGGCTCAAAGCATTGGAAGAATGATCAAGAAGATTATTTCTTTTTAATAGCGCTTTGTTGTTTAGTTTTGAATATGATTTTTAATTAATTCCCTCAACCTAAATAATCCTGATTAGTCATAAATAACTACAAACTCCAGCTCTACAATGGAAATCAGCTTGGTGAAGTTTGTTCTATGGGCTGCAAAATTTCATATTGTTGTCTCAGTCTCTCAAGCGCTAATGTTTTACACAATCAAGAAATTTCCTAACCTAACTCAAAGCGCTTAGAAGTTAAAAAAGCCCAAAATAACCTGAAAGTGTGAGATTTATATCTAAAAAACAGATTTTTGTATTGAAAATTATTTTTAAAAATATGATATATTAATCTTATATCAACTAGAAGAGAGAGTGAAAAACATGTCCCAAAGAATTTACCCGCAAAAATCCATTAGGAGGAAACATGCGAAAAAGAAAGCGTGTAGCTACGCGAAAAGTGAAAAAATGTACGAAGCCCAAAAGGGAAAATAGAGACTTAACATCTAAGGGTACCAGCCTTGATGTTAAGTCGATCGCAATAACAGTAATTTGTGAAAAAACATTTCACATTTTTATAGATTTTTCAACTGCACTGGATTGGAGCCTAGTTGAACAGTTGATTTCAAAAATCTAATAACTTTTTTGTTATTTGGGTAGCACGGATACGCTACCCTTTTCACTATACACACATATACACACTGTCGATAGTCCATTTAGTTATATAGAAATACGTTTTAATAATAACTAAGCACAACAAAGACTTACCTTATCTTTAAATCGCACCCTTTAAGTTTAAGAAGGATATATTTTCTTTCATTCTCAGAAGAGTATAGATGATATTTATTTTTTATTGAGCTCCACTTTTCTAAGTATTCACAATGAAAAGCCTTATTGTCCGGCATCCACTCTAATGGTGACTTAGTGCCTTTAGCTTGATTTGCATTATCTTCAACTGCTAATAAGTTTTCAAAATCATTAGCAAAAGCCCGCTTTTGTTCTCGAGTCCAATTAGCCGCACCCGTTTCATGTGCATGCGCTAAAGGAACTATATGATCAATGTCTAAATCAGATGCTTTAGTAAAAACCTGTAAAGTGTATGGATCTAACCATTCGCCCCATGAAACATTGCAGCCTTTATTTCTTTTGAATTTTACAGGGGCTCTAGAGTCACGGATCAGTATCTCAGCTCGAGTATCTTGGCAGTCAGAGTCTGCATCTACCCAGTGAGGCCAATCTTTTCTGTTGTAACCTGTTCGAACTGGTGGAGAGGTTGATGTGATTACTGAAGTAGATTTGTTTGTGTAGGAATTAGTCTTTGCCCCATGACAATGATAACCACCATTTTTTCGGTCATTATGACAGCCTTCTGAATTAGTTCGTCCACTATGAGCTGACGAGCTAAAAGCTATAAAACAAACTATTGCAATAAACAAACTTCTATTAAATATCAATATCATATAGCCCTACATACATTTTGTTAGTAATTGTTTGTAGCCTCTGTATTTTACTTAGACTCAAAGTTTCAACCCTTTTATGCAATTTTTTCACAAGTTCGTGCTTTGCAGCGAATAACTTATATTTATCTATATAACTTAATTTATGCTCAGAATCATGTTTCAAGATAAAATCGGTGAATGTTTTAGCTGAACCGAAATAGTTTGGATACGCTTGTTTTAAAGTTTTGGCGTCGGATACTGATAATAAAACTGCCATGTATATTTCTGGATCCATTTCAGCTTTATTGTACCTCTCAATTGCTATAGAGCTTTTCGAATCAAGGAAAAATATAACTTCAACGTTTAATGATTTTTTTTCAGTAGGATGCTTAGTCATTAAAATAAGAAAGAGCCCACTTTTATTTTTTGTTGCTTTTAAAGCTTTTTTGCTTGTGGATACATTTATTGCCATAGCATACTTACCTAAGCACTCCAGCACCCCAAGATG
>JAAEMD010000268.1 GCA_024225875.1 bacterium | reverse complement strand
GAAACAAATAAGGTGTATTTCTATCGGCGGTTTTAAATCTTGTCATTTTTTACCTCGCTGATTTATTTCTTCTTCCTTATATTTTATCATCTCTGCTTAAGAACGACAGACTCCTAGTAAAAAATAAAAACCAGAAAAATAATTCGAGAAACATAATTGCTCATATATCTGGCATATTAACTTTACCTATGCCTGCTTTATCTTTAATACTGGTTACTTTCAGCAGACAACAGCCCAGACTAATCAATACTTTGCCAGAAAAACTTTTTGATATTTTTTTATCTATCACATTATAATGGAGATCATGTACCTTATAGTTTGCCTGGGAAATACTGGAAAAAAATATGAAAAAACAAGACATAATCTAGGCTTTATTGCTGCAAATTATATTATAAAAAATTTCGAGCTAATTAAAACAGGCAATAAATTCAAATCTATTTTATACGAAGGTACGGCAGGTCCTGATAAAATTTTTCTGGTAAAACCTCAGACTTATATGAATAATTCAGGGGAAGCTGTGCAGCTGATAAAAGGGTTTTACAAAATACCGCTGCATAATATTATACTGATTTTCGATGACATCGACCTGCCTTTTGGTACAATTAGAGTCAGGAAAAAAGGTAGTGGCGGCACTCATAATGGAATTAAATCAGTAATATCATTATTAGGATCAAATAACTTTCCACGCATAAGAATTGGTATTGGTCCAGTACCTCATAAATGGGACATTACAAATTTTGTATTATCAAACTTTACTAAAGAAGAAGAAAAGCTATTGCCTGAGATCTGCAAAAAATCAGTACTGGAAATAGACAGGATAATTACACAGCCTGATAACACCTCTAACAACTAAATAAGAGAAATGTATGAACTGAATTTTTTATTTGAAAAGGCTATAATATAAATGATCTTTAAATATTTTTAGGAGACAGCTATTAAAAAAGAGTTTATATCCGTATTATCTTTTCTGTTAATGGCGACAAACATTTCTGCAGTTAGTTTACTTCAGAAAACAGACGTTAACTGCATTAACTTCTCAGCTTTTACAGCCAAATACTTTAAAGATTATTATAATTATGAAGGCGGCGACCTTAATTATTCCATTTCAGACTCAATAAACACAGGCTGCAGGATCTCTCAACAGCAAATATATAAAAACACCTCAAATGTCATTAAAAGGCAGGCAGTATCTCCATATATCGGTTTTTATATAGATAAAAATCTCTACTCTCCTTTCAGGATCGTAACTTATATAGGTTATACACTGGAAAATAATATCGATGATTACTATAACTTTGACAATAGAAGCGGCCTTTTTTTAGGAGGGATTACCAGTTATATTATTCCATTAAACGACAGATTCAAATTTATCATTCTAGGTGGAATTGAGTTCACAACTGTACCTTTAAGGTATTTTCCCAAAAAAGATACTCCTTCAAATGATAACAGCAGCATGTCAGTATTTACAGGGTTCGGGTTCAGTTTTAAGATAATAAATAACTGGGAATTATACATTTTACCTTTAGCCAGTATCCTGCCCGATTACCACAACATGTTTAAAGGCGGGCTGAATATACCTCTGGATTTCAAAAGGAGCGTAAAACCAGAACTAAAAATCTCTACTGACCCGGTAAAAGTAATGGTCACAGAAAATAATAATGTTGAACCCCCGGTACTGGAAAAAACCTTACCAGAACCCAAGCTGAAACCTGAAAAAATAATCAAAAAAAAAGAAAAAAAGAATATAAAGAAAAAAAAGAAAACAAAGAAAAAAAAGAAAAAAACTGTTACCAGAACCAGGAAAAAGATACCAGAAAAGAAATCAGTTTTACATAAGAACAAGCCAACACTCATTGTAAATCTTGATGATATTGTTTATATAAATGCCAATAGTTCCCGCATTGGTTTTACAGGATATGCCTACAACGCCTCTTCGCTTGTCATAAATGGAATCAGCTATGATATAAATCCTGAAACCAGCAAATTTTACGCAATGGTAGTATTAGAAAGACAGGAAGAAACAACAGTAGTCTGCACTGCTACCGATGATAAAGGAAGAGCAACTACTGTCACTAAAACTGTCCTTAGACGATTATAGTATTACGGTTATATTCAAATCAAAATATATGTTACATCATCCCGAAATACAGGTGTCTGATCCGGATGTTAAGATCTAGTTACTGATATTTTGTTTTTCATATACTTCAACTTCATCAAAAACATATTGCAGCTCAATACCAGCAGATTTGAACATTTCTTCCGACTCAGCACCAGCATGATATTTTTTTTCGCACATTACCCTTTTTATACCACAGTTTATTATCATCATTGCACAGGATCTGCATGGTGTCATCTTACAATAGAGTGTTGCACCATATATTGAAACGCCCTTTTTTGCTGCCTGACAAATAGCATTTTGTTCAGCATGTACAGTTCTAACACAGTGCTGAGTCAGTTTATCACCATCATGCAGAACTTTTTTAAACTGATGCCCGGCATCATCACAGTGAGGCATGCCTACAGGAGAACCTACATATCCTGTAACCAGCAACTGCCTGTCTTTTGCTATTACACAACCGCTGCGCCCTCTTCCACAGGTAGCTCTTTTAGAAGTCGCCATACATATCTCCATAAAATATTCATCCCAGGTCGGTCTAATATATTTATCTTCTACCACTAATTACCTCCATTAATAATTATCTAAATTATAGCTGGTACAAATTGAACTGTCCGTTTAAATAGCTGAGTGCAGTATACTGGCGCACATAAACTAAGTCATTTGAAAACTTTAAGTGTCGGACATTTTACTTTGGAACAGCTGTACACTTTGTTATTATAGCAAAAAATTATTAATAATCGTCTTTATTTATGTATTCTTATATCTGCTATCTGCTTTTTATCAACAGTACAGCAAAGCAGCTGCTAAGCTTCTTTGTACAAATACAGAAAAATATCTTAAAATTCATACAGGAATTAAATTAAACGCAATTAAATTATATGTATAGCTGGTACAAATTGAAGTGTCCGTTTAAATGGCTGAGTGCAGTGTCCTTGCGTACATTAACTAAGTCATTTAAAAACTTAAAGTGTCGGACATTTTATTTTGGAACAGCTATACAGCATAATATATAATAGAATTAACTTAAGTTTTATTATACTGCAGGGAGAGTAATGAAAAATTTAATAAGTTTATATTATTTAAAAGAAAATGAAGAAGGTACTGTGGTAGATATTTATGACGAAAATGATATTACTGTTATGTTGTTAAATATGGGCATTAAAAAAGGTGATTCTATAAAAGTACTGCAAAACAGTTTTAACGGACAACTAATTGTTATGGTAAAAGATACAAAACTGGCAATTGGTCAGGGCATAAGCGATAAAATAATAGTAGAAAAAAAAGAAAGTTAATAATATTGAAAAATTTAAAGGTAGCGGTTGCAGGCAACCCAAACTGTGGTAAAACATCATTATTCAATAACCTTACAGGCTCTCATCAAAGTGTCGGTAACTGGCCTGGCGTTACTGTAGAAAAAAGAGAAGGTCTTATAAAGTATAAAAAGCTGAAAATCAACTTTATTGATCTTCCTGGTATTTATGGTCTCACTACATTTTCAACAGACGAATTAATTGCAAGAAACTATTTGTTAAAAGAAAAGCCGGACATAGTAATAAATATTGTAGATTCCACTAACCTGGAAAGAAGCCTTTACCTGACTACGCAGTTAATTGAACTTGGCATGACCGTAATTCTAGCTCTGAATAAAAGAGATCTTGCTAAAAAAAGGAATATCAAAATCAATAAAGGAAAACTGGCATCATATCTTGGAGTTAAAGTAGTAACACTGGTAGCCAGTAAAAATCGTGGCACAAAAAAAATACTGGATAAAATATACAGGATTCATAACGGAAAAGAACAGGTCAATAAAGTTCAAATAAAACATTTCAAAGTAATTGAGGATGAAATCGCCAGGATAAAAGATTTAATAAATAAAGATCCCGAACTAACTGACACCTATACTGCCAGATGGCTGGCAATAAAATTATTAGAAAAAGATAGTTTTGTCAGAAAAAATATAAAAGCATCAAAGTTATATAATGAAATAACTGAAACAGCAGACAAAAGTATGGAGTTTGTTAAATCTTCTTTTAATGATGAAAAAGAAACTGTTATTGCCAATTCAAGATATGGTTTTATAGCATCAGTAATAAAAGAGTCTGTGTATAGTAAAAATACTGATTTTACTAAACTATCTGATATTATCGATAGATTTGTGACCAGTAAATATCTGGGGATACCTGTATTCCTGTTTTTTATGTGGATTATTTTCCAGCTTGTTTTTAATATAAGTTCACCAGCTGTAAACACATTAGAGAGTTTTTTTAATATTGCAGGCGAAAGTATTATCATTTTATTCGGAAAAAATATTATTACAAAAGTAATTGCTGAAGCAATTATTGGCGGAGTTGGTTCTGTAATAATATACCTGCCAAACATTTTAGTTCTTTTTCTGGCAGTTGCTGTTATGGAAGACTCTGGATATATGACACGTGTTGCCTTTATTATGGATAGATACATGCACAAAATTGGACTTCATGGAAAATCTTTTTTACCAATGATTTTAGGCTTTGGCTGCTCTATACCTGCTTTTATGGGTAGTCGAATTATTGAAAATCGTAAAAATCGTATTGTTACTATGTTAGTAACACCATTTATGAGTTGCGGTGCAAAGCTACCAGTATACATACTTTTAATAGGCACTTTTTTTCCTGGAAAATGGCAGGGAACCATCTTATTCATGATCTATTTAACAGGAGTAATAACTGCCATTGCAGCTGGGAGTTTTTTAAAAAAATACTTATTAAAGGGCGCGCCTTCCCACTTTATAATTGAACTGCCTCCCTACAAAATACCTTCAATCAAAAACCTGTTAATACATATGTGGAACAAAACATGGATTTATATAAAAAAAGCAGGCAGTGTTATCTTATTAGCTTCAATCACAATATGGATATTAATCAATTATCCAGTAAATAATGAGCTGAATAAAAACCATACAACCTTGATCAGGCAGATACACAGCAGTTATGCCAGGGGTGACATTTCAAGCATTGAAATGAATAAAATAATCAGTTCACTGGAAAGAAAACAGTCCATAAAAAGAGTTAATTCAAGTTTCGCAGGTAAAATCGGTCATTTTATTGAACCTGTTATAAAACCACTGGGTTTCGATTGGAAAACAGGTATAAGTATTATTGCCGGAATAGGTGGTAAAGAGATAATAATATCAACTTTAAGTACTATATACAGTGTAAGCAAACAAGATCATTCGGGATTAAGGCAAGCCTTAGTTGATGATCCGGAATTTGATTTAACTGTAGGAATGTCACTACTGGCTTTCACTTTATTTTTTATTCCCTGCCTGCCTGCAATACTCACTTTCTTTAAAGAGGTTGATCTTAAATGGACTTTATTTATGATTTCATATCTAACAGTTTCTTCTTATATTTTTTCTTTTTTAGTATATCAGGGAGGAAAAATTGTTCAACAGCACCTGTTATAGCTCTTTAAATTAAGTTGTTATTCTGTATCAGAGTCCGGCAACCTGCTACAACCTGAAAACAGGTTCACTTATACAGCTGCTACAAATTGAAATGTCCGTTTAATTTACTTTGGAACAGCTGTATCTTCAGTACGACCAGGTTAACTATAGCTGCTGTTATTTTCCAGTTGCCGGGTTTATGCTATAAACTGCTTTACCTCACTTCTAACAACAGCTGACGCTTTATATTTCTGTCTCAGCACTCGTAATGTATCCGGAAATTTATCTTTCTGAATCAAAATATTTATAGCTGCATATTCATCACCACTTGATATTGTAGGTTCATTGGAACACAGGTTTTCATCAACCAAATATTTCTTAACACTTTCCAGACTTTCATTATTTACATTGAATTTAAGATCAAAGTAATACTGCCCTGCAATAGCACCGTAAAGCATTTTATAAATTTCCTTTGCTTTATCTTCTTTCCAGCCTTTACAACCCGGTCCCGCATATAGACCAGCACTTGATTTCATAATTGTTTCCAGTTCACGGAGCCCGTATTTTCTGAGTGTGCTTCCTGTCTGAGTATTGTCTACTATCAAATCTGCCCCCTTTGCCATATACCCTTCCGTAACACCATCAGAATTTATAATCTGCACCATATTATTTTCACCATCAACCAGACCCCTGACCTGAATTAACGGTTTTTTATTGCCGTATATTTTCCGGTAAACCTTATCTTTCATAAAGAAATGTCGTGTAATATTAGGATATTCCGTAAAGCATAAAACTGGTGTTGTTCTATATTTATTATCTTCAAAAAAATCTGAAATAGATTTATATGCAGAGTGATTATGTGTACATATCACCAGCCTTGTCTGACCATATTCCAGGTCACCGACCCTTATTATTTTGTCTCCTGTCATATTAACAGACTCTTCACAGACCCAGTCATCACCTACTATAGCAAGATCCAGAAGATTCCTGCTCAATTCAACCGGCGCACTTTGCGGCCTGGCAAGTAGAGGCGCTATTTCAGGATCATTAAGTATCCTTAAAGTACTGTCTGATTCTTTACCCGGTTCATAACCTTTTATATCATAACCTGCATTCTTTATTATCTGACAGGTATTTCCTCTAGCTACTGTATTTAAACTTCCTTTTGGAAGACCAAATTTAATTTTTTTCATAATCTGAATAGTATCATAAAGTATTAAAAGAGGTATAGTGCAATAGATAAAAAAACATTTCATTCTTCTATTAAATAACTTATCAGCCAGTTATGGTTAATCCTGGTAAAAAGGCTCCGTTTACAGCTTCATACTGCTATAAAAATTATTAAAAAAAAAGTCCTGCCCTGATACAACGGGCTCAACTGTAATGTTCAGGAACTTTTTTCATCTTCTTTTGCAGATGTTTCGGATTTTTTCTTAGTATCCGTAACAGTCTTTTTTCTAACAACTGTTTTTTTGTTCTTCCCGGGATCCTCTTTTTCCTTACCTTTTTCAGAAACTGTTAGTTGAGCACTTATAGAAACTAAAGTTTTGATAATCAGATCCATTTTATTGTTTAACTGTTCAAACTGTATCTTGAGTAACTCATCATTACAGCCAGGAGCCTCATACTGCTTTTTATCAAAAATATCATACTTATTTACAGCTGAACTTTCTTTACCTTTAAAACAGATGTTACATAAAACAGGTTTATTGCCTGTCGGTCTAAATGGTACTTCACAGATACGTTTACATTCATCACAGGTTGTTTTATGCATTCCTGGCAGACTTGTTTTTCTGCCAAAGCTTTTTCTGCCGGATTCTTTTCTACTGCCAAATCGGCTGTTTCTATTATTATTCATTATCGCTTCCTTATATAATTATTGATGTTGTTTTACGGAATGAGTCTACCCTGCCTGCAAATAAAAGGCAATCCCTTTGTTTCAATACTAATAATAATAAACCTTATGAATTATGAATATCAATATTAATTTCACTTATTTAAAAAGGCTGTTAATTTTTTAATATAGCTGGCACAAATTACAATGTCCGTTTAAATTACTGAGTGCAGTTTCACAAACGCACATAAACGAAGTCATTTGAAAACTTCAGTATCGGACAGTTTACTTTGGAACAGTAAACACAGAAAATCGCAAAAGCCCCCCCCCATTTTCATATATTAAATCTTTACGGCCAGGATTTCAGATTCTTTGAGAATAAGGTATTCACTATCATCTATCTGGATATTCGTTCCACTATACTGCCCATATATAACAGTATCCCCTTCTTTTACATTCACAGGTATTGTTTTTCCATCAGAAGTCACTCTTCCTGGTCCAACAGCAGAAACAATTCCTCTATATGGTTTTTCCTGAGCAGAATCAGGTATGAATATACCTGACTGTGTCTCTACATCAGCTGGCTGCCTCTCAACAATAATTCTGGCACCTGTCGGCTTATAACTTATCTTACTCATATATGCTCTCCTTCTAAAGTAGAATATAAAATATATTATACAAATTAACAGTAAAAGTTAACTTAATTTTTATGTAAGGCCTTAATATATCCAGGACAAACGCATCTTATCATCAAACATGACATCCTTTTTTCATAAAAAACCATGCCTTCTCTCTGTTTCTTTCGTCATAGCAAAAACTTACAGACTATCGACCCCTTAGAGAGAAGGAATTATGGGTTGAGTTTTACCTCAATTCAGATACGCTCACTCTGTGATATATCAAGTTTTTATTGACGTTATAACCATATATATATTACAATTTCTGGCCTTAGCTATATATAGCTGCAGGTCTGGCTTTTAGTCTGACCATCATTAAATATACAAAAAAATATCAAAGAGGGAGAAATATGTCAGAAAAAACAGCAAAAATAATGTATACAAAGGTAGATGAGGCACCAGCCTTAGCAACATACTCACTACTTCCTATTATACAAGCATATACAAAGGGATCAGGTATAGAACTTGAAATCAAGGATATTTCTTTAGCCGGCAGAATAATTGCAAATTTCCCAGATAACCTTACAGACAGCCAGAAACAAAATGATGCACTTGCAGAATTAGGTGAGTTAGCTAAAACTAAAGAAGCAAATATTATTAAACTTCCAAATATCAGCGCATCTATTCCACAGCTGAAAGCTGCAATAAAAGAACTTCAGGAGCATAATTATGATATCCCTGATTACCCTGAAGATCCTCAAACTGAAGCTGATAAAGCAATTAAAGCAAGATACGCTAAGATTTCAGGCAGTGCAGTCAACCCTGTTTTAAGGGAAGGCAACTCAGACCGCAGAGCACCTAACGCTGTAAAAAACTACGCTAAAAAGAATCCTCATTCAATGGGAAAATGGACTTCAGACTCCAAATCTCACGTAGCATGTATGGGAAAAAATGATTTCTGCTCTAATGAACAATCCACCACAGTTAAAAAAGCTACTACAGCAAAAATTGAATTCATTGACCAGAACGGAAATAAAAAAGCTTTAAAAGAAAACATAGCAATACAGGCTGAAGAAATTATTGATGCTACATTTATGAGCAAAAAAGCTCTAGAAAATTTTCTTGCCGAGCAAATAGCTGACGCAAAGAAAAATGGAGTTCTGTTTTCTCTACATATGAAAGCAACTATGATGAAGATTTCAGACCCTATTATTTTTGGATACTGTGTAAGAGTTTTCTATAAGGATGTGTTTGAAAAGCACGCTAAAACTTTAGAAGGTATTGGAGTTAATCCTAACAATGGTCTTAATGATTTATTGTCAAAAATCAAAAATTTACCAGCAGATAAACAGGCTGAAATTGAAAAGGATATTCAGAGCTGCTATCAAAACGGTCCTGACCTGGCAATGGTAAATTCTGATAAGGGAATAACTAATCTGCACGTTCCCAGTGACGTTATTATCGATGCTTCTATGCCTGCTATGATCCGCACATCAGGTCAAATGTGGAATGCTCAGGGCCAGCTGCAGGATGCTAAAGCTGTTATTCCTGACAGCAGCTATGCTCCAGTATATGAAGCAACTATAAACTTTTGTAAAGAAAATGGCGCTTTTGACCCAACTACAATGGGTACTGTTCCAAATGTAGGACTAATGGCTCAAAAGGCAGAAGAATATGGTTCACATGATAAAACTTTTACAGCGCCTGGAAATGGTACAATAAAAGTTATTGATGCTAATGGTAATACCCTGTTAGAGCATAATGTAGAGGAAGGCGATATCTGGAGAATGTGTCAGGTAAAAGATCTTCCTGTCCAGGACTGGGTAAAACTTGCTGTTAACAGGGCCAAAGCTACTGGCTGGCCAGCAGTATTCTGGTTGAATAAGAATAGAGCACATGATGCAGAGCTTATCAAAAAATTAAATAAATATTTACCAAAGCATGATACAGATGGTCTTGATATTGAGATTATGGCTCCAGCAGATGCTACGCTTTTCTCTTGTCAGCAGATAAAGGACGGTAAGAATACTATATCAGTTACCGGAAATGTACTAAGAGACTACTTAACAGACTTATTTCCTATTCTTGAAGTAGGGACCAGCGCAAAAATGCTTTCTATTGTTCCTCTAATGAATGGTGGTGGACTGTTTGAAACAGGTGCTGGCGGATCTGCTCCAAAGCATGTACAACAGTTCAATGAAGAAGGTCACTTAAGATGGGATTCTCTTGGTGAGTTCCTGGCTTTAGCTGCTTCATTAGAACATTTAAGCCAGTCTAATAATAATCAAAAAGCACAAATTCTTGCTGATACCCTTGATACAGCAACTGGAAAGTTTCTTGATAACGACAAGTCCCCATCAAGAAAATGTGGAGAGCTGGATAATAAGGGCAGCCATTTCTATCTTGCTATGTACTGGGCACAGGAATTAGCAGCTCAAGATAAAGATCAGGAGCTTAAAGCTAAGTTTACAGTACTGGCACAGGAGTTAACTAATAAAGAAGCTACAATTCTTAATGAGCTAAAATCTTTGCAGGGAAAACAGGTTGATGTTGGTGGATATTATCAGCCAAATTATGACATGGCCGCAAATGCTATGCGTTCCAGTGCGACTTTAAATGCTGCACTTGAATTCCTGTGCCCATCGCTTCAGTTAAAGACTGCATAAATATTTTTTTAAAGACCTCGAAATATTTTCTATTTCGAGGTCTTTATCAAATTTATTGATATATAATAAGCACCACTTTTATCCATACTATTTTACACTCGCACAGTACAAAAGTATTCATCTGGAAGCTGTAATATTAGATTAGAAATAGCTGATGAAGGCACTGATATTGTTAGTTGCCATAAACAGAGTAATTTCCAGCTCTATTTGCTGTATAATGTGTTTGCGCGTAATTCTTCAAGATTTTTATACCCTGAGTCTGACATCTCTTTATATTCTAAGCGCACATCAATAAGTACCTGTTTGATCTTTTCTAAATTATCAATAAACTTATTTACTAAATCGTCATCTACAGAAATATCACCAATTACGTTCGATTTAGCTGTTTTAACAACATAAGGGGTATCAAAAAATACAAGTCCAGGCTTATCAGGCGAATATACCCCTGCTAAGCTCATACCAGGAAAAGCAACCCCTTCTTTCTTTAAAGAAGATATCAGGGTCCGCATCTGGGACTCCATATGCTTAAGCAAGCTAATTTTTTTTCCAACAGGAGTCCCTTTTTTGTTATACGCATTTTCTAAAAATTCGAGTAACTGAGGCATAAATTTACCTCCCTGAGAATAACCTCCTTTATAAATAATATCTGACGCATTATAAATATTGACTGCTTTCATCTTTATAGATTTTAATAATGCGGAACTTTCATCAGTTGCCTTCTTATAAGCACCTTCATGAAATATAGGTGCTACCTTCATATCAAAGGCAATTTTTTCGCCTTTTTTAAGCAAATTATTCTCTACAAGAATCTCTGAAGGTTTCAAGTTTACCTTTTTATCTTTTTCTTGCACAAATAAACCTAGATCGGACTCTATTATCTTTGGAAACAGACCGGCGTTCTTTAAGGAAGCAGGTACTATATATTTAATGTTATACTTTTCGCTTTTAATCATATTCTTTTCTTTTTCACTTTTTGCGCGCTTCACAAAATAAGCATCGTTACTATAAACAGGGTGGTTTCCATCTCTATTTTGTTGAGTTAATTCAGTATAATGATTGATAAATTTCTCTTTAGGTCTAATTTTTGGTTTTTTTTGTTCACATAACTCGATGCGGCTAAGATTTATGCTTGCATTTATCTGGCTATAATCGGTCTTGTTTTTATTGTTTCCACTCAGGCCTGATACAGCATCTTTATTGCTAAGAGGATTAATGTCTTTATTTATCTGGCTATAACCGGTCTTGTTTTTACTGTTGCTACTCAGGTTTTTGGGTGTAGATAATAGATCGTTTTCTGATGCAAGAATATCGCTATTATTGTCAGTGTCTACATCATTGGTTTGGTTTGGTAATAATGGGTTTTCGGTATTCCTGTCTTTATTTATCTGGCTATAACCGGTCTTGTTTTTATTGTTTCCACTCAGGCCTAATAGATCATCTTTATTGCTAAGAGGATTCATGTCTGGATTTATCTGGTTATAACCGGAACCGGTATTTTTTATACTCTGGCTGGGTGTAGATAATAGATCTCCTGCTAATGAATATTTAGCATGATCACTAACACTATTATTGCCAGTGTCTACATGCAGGGTTGGGGTTGAGGTTGGGTTTTGTAATAATGGATTATCCTGAGACTTACTATCATCAAATAAATTATTATTACCATTGTTATTATTTTGTATAGTTTTATTTTGTTTTCTGTTTTTATGCTGTCTTGGACCATGGCTGACTGGTTTAAACATTTTTTAAACACACTCCCGGGTTTCTATAGATTATTTATTTATATATATCTATTATCGTTTCCCTTTTAGCATATATTTCAAACATTTTTTTTAGATACATTATAAACATGGCAAGTTACAACATAATGTTCAGTTTTTATTATAACTTTATCCATATTAATACTTCTTGTATGTTATTTTTTATAAATAAATTAATATATAGAGATCTATCGGCACAATAATAAAAGAAACTTTATCTGTATTTTTTATGATACAGGCTATAATTATATTTGCGCAAGTTAATTTCTATTATAAACTTCAGAAAAGCTGCATTAAATTTTTGCAATAAATCCTCTCCGGAACATACGGCTTTTTAAAAAACTCTGGCACGAAACTTCATTTGCTAAAACCTGCAGCTTGCTGAATTATTTTCCGGACATTTCATCTTGATTTAGATCTAGACAATTACAATTATCCTGGAGTATTATTTCTATAATGATTTTAAATAAAATAATTTCAAATAAAAGTAACCGCATTCCAGATAAAAGCACTCAAAAACACTTGCCCTCTAATAAAAATGCAACTGTTTACCAGTTACTCCAATCGTATAACAAACAGCTGATTGTGCCCGACAGTACAAACTTATCAAAATCTAAACCCAGAAATGAAAATAATAAAGATCTTATAAAATGCCTTGAGCAGTTACTAAAACTCGATAGCCAGCCTGCGATATTAGAGTTAATAAAAGACAAAGATGCTATTGATATAACAGGATTGCAAACTTTAGCAGAAGAATTAAATGATTTTGGTTTCACTAGAGGATCTGTTTTTTACAGCAGTGATGAAAGAGCGCTATATAACATAAATCAAATACTCAGTTTTTATTCTAAACATCAAAAGGTACTTGAAGAAAAGAACTCCCGTTACTGTATAGTTTTACATTCAAAAATCCATGAATTGATAAAAAATATATTTAAAACCTACTTTGCATTTGATATAGCAGGCTATCTTCCTGATATTCCCATATATCAACATAAGGTACCAGAGTTCATACCAACTACCAATCAGATAAAATTAATTACAAAAACAGTTTAGTAATCTATTTGATCAGATACCTGACATGAACCGGCATCGAAAAATCAATAGTGTTTATTTAGAATTATGCGCCTTTACAATTTACCTTCAAAGCCATAACCAGAAAATAGACTGGAATATCATTGATAATCTCTATGTTAGAGAATGGAGCGGTGGAGAATTTAAGAATAATGACTGGCAGGAATTTTATATAGCTTTATCAGATAAACTGGGTGGATTTGATGTTAATGAGCATGATGGCCCTGACATGGTTAATAATATCTGTGATATAATGTTTCATTTAATCAAAAAAACAATAGCTGGTTCAGTACCCTTGAGTATAAAACTACTTACGAGCTATTTTCGTATGATGACTAGTTTATCTAGAAATGCCAAAATTCAATATACAGATAAACAGCTTCGCTCCACCCGCACATTATCTTACAAGATACGTACCCTTTTAAAACATTCTATACAGATGCTTCCATATAATCCTGTGGGAGGGTATTTTAATAGCTTCATCGAAAATATCAATGATTTTTTAAGTGCTCAATTATATGACACAGATAATAAGATTGATTATTACAGCATTGATACAACTGTGCGCCTGTTAAATGAACTGGACAATTTTATTGTGACAGGTACAGATGATATTCAATATAACATTGATAAAAGATTTTTAGACAGCTTACAAACAAAACTGGCTTCAATACTGTCAAACTATTTGAAAAACTATTTGAAAGATACATCAAAGCAAAGCCAGGGGATTAAACTTGGCTATTCTCGTCAAATATGGACTTCTGTATTTAAGATTTGTGCTGGAAATACAGAAAAAATGAATCTCTTTGAACAAATGTTAATGAAAGCAGATTCAACACAAAAAATAGTTGACTGGATGCATATTATACTGGCTGTATGTAATGAACTGGCTGAAACTATTATTAAATGTCAGGATCTTAAAAGTAAACATAATTTAATACCGGTATACTATAGTTATTTAAAACCGATTACTTTAAAAATGGGTTTGTTAAAAGATTATTCTGTCAATAAACTTGCTCGTAGTAGAATGAATTTTAGAGAAATTATGTTTTCATTTTTCAACTATAATATGACTCATGCAAAAAATAGATTAAATGACCTTAATATACAGGCTAACGACATAACCACAGCAAATTACAGTGATATTACAGATATTTTCAAGAGTTTTAAAAGTAATGTTGATAACTATGAAACTAAGCTTTTTAGCCATTGGAAAAATAAAGCTCAATATCTACTGATTAATACACCAGCATCAGAGATAAAATGGGAAAACATGCAGAAAGATTATGAAGAAAAATATCAATTAAAAAAATCATTGACTGCATCAGAAATTGAAGTGCAATCAAGTAAAGATCTGATATATTTAAAGCAAATTATACTTAAATTCTTCAAAAATTGCGAAACTCTGTATGTTACAGATAATCTTAAAAAAGAAAACCTGGATAAGAGTAAAAACTCTTTAATCCAAACACTCCTCAGATATATTATCAACAATAAGACTGAAAAGAATGCTATGACTTTTAGAAAATTACACAAAAGAATAGTAATAAAATATTTCACTTGTATAATCAATTCACTAGCCAATAAGATTAATAATGATTTTAATAACTTAGATAAAAATGTATATAATGATTCTAGTCGTCTTTACATCGAACCTGTCAATAACTATAACATTCATAATATTTTCAGTGTTCAAGAAGAAAAACAGCTAAGTAATATAGGTCACGTCAAGAAAAGAGTGTAATTTAGCCATCATAAACAAAACTTAAGCCGCCTTTTTTTCTATCTGATTAGCCAAAAACAAATGAAGTCTATCGGGCTTTATGTAAGCTTTACCAG
>JAAEMD010000267.1 GCA_024225875.1 bacterium | reverse complement strand
TTCACGACATCTTATGTGAAAAATTACGACAACGGAAAAAGTGTGTAAATCCTTTATTGTCAAGGGATAACGGCATATACCTCATGACATGAAGTGAAAAAACATGACATGCTATGTGAAAAATGACATTTGGCCATAACATAATTAAAGAGTGGAAGTAGAGCATGGGAATGTTTTTTATCTGTGACATGTTTATCATATCTGTAATTTTGAGAAGCTTAATTTTTTGTGATATATTCTGGGGTCTGGAGACCATTCGTTCACCAGCGGAACTGGGATCGAAAAATACTTCACTTTTTCAATAAGTTAAGTAATTTTTTTTATTGGTACTGATTTAAACGTACGTTAAAAGTAAAGATAATTACCTATGAAATTGTACTATAATATGATAGATAATTATAAAAATAAATCTTGTTTTTGGTTTTAACGAATAATTTTTTACTTGGAAGATGGCAAGCATGGTTATTGGATATATTAGAGTATCAAAAGCAAATCAAAGTTCAGAAAATCAGAAAAACACATTATTAGAATTCGCTAATAAGCACAGAATGATTATTGATGAGTTTATAGAAATAGAGATATCTTCTAGAAAAGATAAAAAGGAACGAAAAATTAATGAATTGATGGAAAAGATTAACAAGGATGATACCTTAATCATCACAGAATTAAGTCGACTTGGTAGAAGTATATCTGAGGTAATTTCGATAATTAATGAATTGATAGATAAAGGTATACGTATCATTTCAATAAAGGAAAATATAGACCTTAAAAATCAACACTCAATGCAATCAAAAGTCATGATTACTATGTTCAGCTTATTTGCAGAATTAGAACGAGATCTGATTAGCCAACGGACTAAAGAGGCTCTTGCAGCAAAGAAAATTGCTGGTGTGAAGTTAGGACGTCCTAAGGGTCCCGGAAAATCTAAGCTCGATACACATAAAGACAGAATTCAGCAGTATTTGGATAAAGATGTTTCAATGCTTTCAATATCAAAAATATTAGACGTCAGCTACCCAACACTATTTAATTATATAAAACAAAGAGATATGCTTAAAATGTCACAAAGGAGATTAAATAGTTGAAATAACAATATAAAACTAAGAATAGGCACTTTCGAGGGGTTGCTCAAAATAGGCCTGGAGCTTTTGCAAAATGGGTGTCATAAAAGGCTTGTATCTTATTTGCCCAAGCCTTTCAGCAAGCCCGATGTGAAGTACGTTTTTTTTAGGAATTCGTTTCCTAAAGTATGGATCGCCAATTTGGTACATATCATAGGGGTGGTCTTTAAAAAGATGATATGCAGTAAGTTGAGTGTGGCGATTAAATTCTTTTCCGACCTTTATAATCCTATCATCTGTTATGTTCTCTGAATAAGACTCATCGCAAT
>JAAEMD010000266.1 GCA_024225875.1 bacterium | reverse complement strand
AACTTGCTTTAGCTTTTTAAGGTGGGGCTTATCCAAAACTGAGGTTTCTTATTATCTTTTGGCATTTCTTTCTTTTAACCTCCATTTTAAAATCAGGGCTTGACTTGGCCACCTCTTCAAATGTTCACTTTAGCACACACTTTAATGTAATCTTTAGAATACAAATTGTCAATATCATATTATGTATAATACCTAAAACTAATTTAGTTTGTCGAAGGATTCAAAATGACACTCGGTGAAAAAATACGAAAACTACGTGAAGAAAAAAAGTTATCTCAGGATAAGCTTGGAGAGGCTATTGGTATATATGGGCGTCACTTAAGCAAAATTGAAAATAATAAGGTTTCACCCTCTCTCGATGTCCTGCGAAATCTGGCCACAACACTTGGCATCTCTTCCGATTACCTCATTTTTGATGATGTTCCCCTAAAAAGACCTTCTGAAAAGGTTTTTGATGCTGAATTATTCGACTTGTTTTACGCCTTAGAAGAGTTGCCAAAAGAAAAAATCGATCACCTCAAAGTCTTCGTCAACGACCTCATTTTGGCTAATAAGGCTTCTCACTTCGTTCAAACTTCTAAACGACCTTATTCAAAGAGAAAATAGATCACAACCTTGCGGTTATAATTCCCATCCCATATGCATTCAAATATGGGGATATGCGCCAGGCTACTGCCTCTTTTTTGTCTGGCTTTGGATATAGAACCTCAATCAGAAATGATTTCCCTGGCCACACAAACTCAGAGTTTCTTGCTTTGGGTGTTGAGGGCGGGTCAATTTTCGGCGCAAATGTGTGTTTTTTATGAGATGAGTAGGTCAAAGGCTTGTTCTGATGCACAAGCTCTTGTCTCCATCAACTTGTGCGAGAAGTGGATGGGATGAGGGGTTTTCATTTGGGTTGGTATGGGGGGCTTGAATGGTTTGGAATAAAATATTTCTATATCTTCATTTAGCCCATATGTTATTCAACATGTCGATTTCTTTTTCCAAGGCTAAAATCAGATTTTTTGTAGCCTGTTTATACAGTTTCCCATATTCATTAGATACAGATATGTTATATCGTCTTCTTATAGGAACCTTATTTGAATTAGATATTGTTTCATTGCTTTTTACCACAACTTTCTTTTCCAAGAGAACATTGCCATTCTTACCAAAGAGCTTGAGCAAGCATTCTGCTTTGATTTCATCTACTTTGCCAACAAACGGTTGCGGAAAAGCATTGCGAAAAAATTCTATTCGAATCGTCAAAAGGCCATCTACGCCTATAACTTCACAAATAGATGCAATCTTTTCAGGTGAGGGGTTCAGTTTCCTAAACGGTTTTGGCATAAAAATATACTTATCAGGTTTTTCCTTTGTATGTCTTAAAAAAGTTTGATCGCTTGAAAATTCCCTAGCAGAAAGAATCTTGATAGAAGCCTTTTTCTCAAAAATATCCAGCACATTTTCAGATAAGCCTTGAGTAAAATCCTGCTCTGTTTTTTCTAACTTGTCTACTGTTGGAATGATGGCATCTAATGGATGTTGAACGTAGTAACTTCCAAATTGTTCCGTGATACGGTTCACGTTTATTTGTATTTCTAATGATGGGATTGCTATTTTATTCAGCGTTTTCAGGTCTTCTTCGTTTTGGCAACCGAACAGGGTTAATAGTAGGAGAAACAATATAGGCTTTATCAGCTGATTTTTTCGGATTAATTTCATTATATTCTCCTAATAAAGCGTTAGTCTGGTGAATTCACCGCACGCAAAATACTTTGGGGGCTATTTTTTATCTGAGTTGTACTTGAATTCATAGATTAACTCATCAGATATTTTCCTATTTGGCATATCTATATCGGTTATTTTTTCATAGTAAAACGGAAGCATTGTGCTAGCATCAAGAATAACCTTATATTGAGTTTTATATTTGGCCTTATGATTTTTTGCCAACTTCAATAAATCCTCAGGCGCTATCTTCTTCTCATAGATAAAAGTAGCACGCCCTTTACGATCAATGTTCTTGAGTTTTATTGTGTTTATGAAAAAAACATCTTTATTACCAATAGAGTCAGTGCTTTTGTATATATATTCTTTGCTTTCATCTAATTCAAGCCCTGTCCAAAACTTAATCAAATAGAACCAGAAGCTTTCCGTTTGCTTAGCCATACGTCTTCGATAATCCTTAGATTGAAGTTTTTCAACCACATAATTTTTGACTGCCTTTGGATACTTTTCTGAAACAGCATAAACCTGTTGCAAGAAGTGCTCCTTAAAAGGCTCATAGTTGATAATATCCATAAACACACCTTTTTCAGACACTGTAAAGTCTAGACTACCATCCACTTCAGCAAGAAGTCGAACTGCATTGTGCCCTGAAGATTTAAGTTTGGTTAGTCTATCCTTGGAAAAATAAATATTGTATACCTCATTCTTCTTGTTTACCTTAAAATCAACCTGTTTCTTTAGAACT
Organism: bacterium; assembly: GCA_024225875.1. Lineage (GTDB taxonomy): Bacteria > Margulisbacteria > Marinamargulisbacteria > JAAEMD01 > JAAEMD01 > JAAEMD01. The sequence goes on along the minus strand of JAAEMD010000266.1, from coordinate 1,009 downwards.
AGCCAGTCTCTTTTACCGCTTATTCTATTGTTATATTTAAAGCTACTGAGGATTTCTCCAGATATTTTTTCTGGCCAATTGAACATTACCTTATTCGTATTAGCATAGGTATTAACCACATATAAAACCTGAACTACTATAGTTATTGCTAAAATTGCTTTGACTATTTTACGTTGTTTGCTGTCTTTTTTTATCATAAGTTCCTTTCAAATGCCAAAGTCGTTCAAACCAACTCTTTACTTTTTCGAGATATTTCCATCTCTTAGGCATCTTAGGGCGAGGACCTGGGATCATATCCGTTGCTCGAATTATATTTTTTATCGTATCTTCCCCTGAGTAATCTCTATATCTCTCTATAGCCCTATTAACTTTTTCTTCTCGGGACAAATCCTCATTTCCCATATATGAGTTATCATATTCATCAAGAAGGGGTTGGAATACAGCAAGTCTATTGTCTAGTTTAGGCGGTGCAAAATATTCTTCTAATCTTTCATAATCTTTTACAGCTTCATCAACATCCAAACCCCAGTCTCCGCCAATATTAATCCTTCCATCCCACGTATTGTATGAAGCTCCATAGTATCCCCCTAAACCAAATGCTTCCCCTCCTAAACCTGCACCTGTGTCACCCCATAAATGACCTGTTTGCGGATCATAATTGACACCTAGACCAGCATAGGCTTCAAATCCTATGACCCCAAGATCAGCCTCTGCACCAATACCTATTCCGGCTGAAAACTGAACAGAACCATCTGTCCAATTATAGTCCGCACCAACACCGAACGCTTTTACACCTACTCCCTGATCTCCAATAGATACACCAAAGCCAAATATCTCTATTTTAATAAACCACAAGCCATCGGGATCAATATAATAAAGTGGATTATTGGCACAATATAACTCTCCGCAACCCGTCATAATTACATCATTTTGTGCGTAATATGAAGTTTCGCTTTTTTCTTTTTCAGTTTTTAACTGACAAAAAACAGCGTTTTTTTGAACTGTTTTT
>JAAEMD010000265.1 GCA_024225875.1 bacterium | reverse complement strand
TTCTTTTATTTTCATAATCTTTTCCTGAGTTTCTGCTTCTGAAATAAGATCTTTTTTACTGAGTAAAACTACAGGCACTACCTGTCCTTCTTTAACCATAACCAGGTACCGTTCCAGGCGGTTAATATTAAAATCTGCTTCTAAAGCCTGAATGATAAATGCATAGTCTATATTTGCTGCTATGACCTGATAATCTACTTTATTCCCTGACAACTTTCTTTTAATCACGCTTTTTCTATTCATCACCTCATAAATAACTGCGCGGGTATTATCATTTAAATAATCTACTAGAACGTTGTCACCTACAACTGGGTATCCAGTTGAAGAGTCAGCATTATAAGCGAGCCTGCCTGTAATTTCAGCATACATCTCACCATAATCACCAGTTATAGAAAACATACCTTTGTGTACTGAAGAAATCCGTGCGTATTTCATAAAACTCATTATACACTAAAAATGCAGGAAACTAAGTTAACATCAGTTTTGAATAACAGAAACTGAAAAATATAGCTGGTACAAATTGAACTGTCCGTTTAAATGGGGAAGTGCAGTTTCACAAACGTACATAAACGAAGTCATTTGAAAACTTTAAGTGTCGGACATTTTACTTTGGAACGGCTGTAACCTGAAAATTTAGAGTTCCATAAAATCTAAAAATGATCCTGAATATGATCTTGCCTGGATTTTTTTTAACTGATACAATGAGGGTATCAGTTTGGGGTGGTAAGGAAAAGATTATGAAGTTATTAACAAAGGATACTGATTATGCGGTAAGAGCTTTAATTGTTCTTGCTTTAGATAAAAAAAAGTTTGTATCAGCTCGAAAAATATCGGATACTCAGGATATTCCGTATCAATATTTGAGACAAATACTGAAAAAGTTGATCAGCAGTAAATTAATTGACTCAAGGGAAGGTATTGGTGGGGGAGTTCAGCTTGTAGCAGATCCTGCAGGAATAACAATATTAGAATTAATAAATATATTTCAGGGTGAACTGGAGCTTTCCGACTGTATGTTTAAAAAACAGGAATGCCCTAAAAGAGGATCATGTGTATTAAGGCCGGAAATAAAGCGAATTGAAGAAACAGTTTGTACTGAATTTCAGAAAATTACTATTAAGGATTTATTAAAAAAACTTGGAGGTTAGAAATTATGAAAAGAAATTTTATTGAGATTGATGAGGAAAAATGTAATGGCTGTGGAGATTGTGTTGTAGCTTGTGCAGAGGGGGCTTTGGAGATCATAGACGGTAAAGCAAAAGTTATTAATGAATCTTTTTGTGATGGACTGGGGGCATGTATAGGGCATTGTCCAACAGATGCTTTGAAAATTATACAAAAAGATGTAGCAGAATTTGATGAGAAAGCTGTGGAGGAACATCTTGGAAATAAAAGCGTTAAAGAAAAGGGCTATGATGTCGCCTGTAATTGTCCTGGTATGGCTGTGCAGGATTTTAGAGATGAAAAGAAAGAGAATACAGACAGCGGTGAACGTCAAGAAGTTAAAAGTGAACTCCGGCAGTGGCCGATTCAGCTGCACCTGGTTAATCCGGCAGCACCTTATTTTCAGAGATGTAATTTGTTAATAGCAGCCAGCTGCGCAGCTTTTAGTTTCGGTAATTTTCATAATGATTTGTTAAAAGATCATGCCCTGGTCATCGCATGTCCAAAACTTGACAGGACAGAAGGTTATGTTGAGAAATTAACAAAAATTATTAAAACAGGAGGTGTTTTATCAGTTACGGTAGCTAGAATGGAAGTGCCATGTTGTACTGGTTTAACAATGATGGTAAAGGATGCTATAAAAGAATCCGGTCAGAAAGTTCCGTTTCTGGAAGAGGTTGTGTCAATTAATGGAGAAATAAAATAAAATTAATAAACTTGAATGCTGTGAAAAAAGGAGATTTTTATGTTTTGTTATCAATGCCAGGAAACTGCAAAAGGAACAGGCTGTACAATTAAGGGTGTATGCGGAAAAAGTGATGATGTATCAAATCTTCAGGACCTGCTTATTTATATCCTGAAAGGTATTGCTGTATTTAGAGCGCCAATAGTGTCAAATGATACGACAATAGTTAAAATCGATAATTTTATTATTAATAATTTATTTGCCACAATTACTAATGCTAACTTTAGTAAAGCTGATTTTGTCCAGAGAATTAAAGATGCTATTGAGCTGAGAAAAGAGATAAAAGCTATCTTTGATATACAGGGTCTTAAAATAGAGAATTTACCTGATGCTGCAATATGGACATCTGATAAAGAATCTGATTTTGATGAAAAAGCAAAAGAAACAGGGGTTCTTGAAACAGAAAACGAAGATGTGCGTTCGTTAAGAGAGCTGATAGTTTATGGTATAAAAGGAATAGCTGCCTATACTCATCATGCTTCTGTGCTTGGTTATAAAGATGAAAATATAAATCTATTTATTGCAAATGCGCTTTCTGCTACCTTAAACGATGATTTGTCGGTAGAAGATCTTATAACGCTTGTTATGAGGTGTGGTAAGTGTGGGGTTGATGCATTAGCACTTCTTGATAAAGCTAATACTGAAACTTACGGTCACCCTGAAATATCAAATGTTAATATTGGAGTTAGAAATAATCCGGCAATCCTGATAAGCGGACATGACTTGAAAGATATGGAAGAGCTGTTAAAGCAGACAGAAAATACAGGGGTGGATGTCTATACACATAGTGAAATGCTGCCTGCTAACTACTATCCTGCTTTTAAAAAGTATGAGCACTTTGTGGGTAACTACGGTAATGCCTGGTGGAAACAGGTTGAGGAATTTGAAAAGTTTAATGGACCTGTACTTATGACCACTAACTGTATAGTAACACCTAAGGATACATATAAAGACAGAGTTTATATCACAGGTGTAGTTGGATTTGATGATCTGAAAAAGATTGAAAACAGAAAAGATGGTAATGCTAAAGATTTTTCTGCAATAATAGAGCATGCCAGGCAATGCCAGCCACCGACTGAGATTGAAACTGGCAGTATAACCGGTGGTTTTGCACATAATACGGTAGCAGGTCTGGCTACTACAATTGCTGATTGTGTAAAATCAGGAGCGATTAAGAAATTTATTGTTATGGCTGGTTGTGACGGTAGAATGAAAAGTAGAGATTACTATACTGAATTTGCTAAAGCACTTCCTCAGGACAATGTTATTTTAACTGCCGGCTGTGCGAAGTATCGTTATAACAAACTTGACCTGGGATCTGTGAATGGAGTTAATAGAGTTCTTGATGCAGGACAGTGTAATGATTCTTACTCATTAGTAGTTACTGCGCTGAAGCTTCAGGAAATGTTTGGGCTGGCTGATATAAATGATCTGCCAGTTGAGTATAATATTGCCTGGTATGAGCAGAAAGCAGTAATAGTTCTGTTAGCACTATTATCACTGGGTGTAAAAAATATTCACCTGGGACCCACCCTCCCTGCTTTTGTTTCTGCTAATGTAGCCAGTGTTTTGATAGAAAAGTTTGGTATAGCCTCGATAAGCGGAGTAAAAGAAGATATAGAAAAAATGACAACAGCTTAGATTTTTTAATAAGGGGCTGTCCCCAAAGTCAGTCTAAGATGAAAGGCCTGAGCAGAAATGTTCAGGCTTTTTGAATTCACTAGTGTCCGGTAAAAATTCAGAGCAAAGAAAGTTGCGTATGGCCTCTGATATTAGGTGATTCGTAAGAAGATAACCCAAGAA
>JAAEMD010000264.1 GCA_024225875.1 bacterium | reverse complement strand
TCTTTTTTCTTTATTTCAAATACTTTTTTTCGGAAATCTTTTGAATAGCTCATACATACTATTATGACAGATTATTATGAATTAGCTATATTGTGGGCCAGTTTGCAATTATTTTAAGCAAAACACAGCATATCTTTTATAAATCAAGATATTTCGATGCAACCTTAACAGTAAAGTACCGAAAATATATAGAACAATAATTGTCATGGCTCTTTTAGCTATAGCTGGTACAAATTGAAATGTCCGTTTAAATGGCTGAGTGCAGTGTACTTGCGTACATTAACGAAGTCATTTGAAAACGTCAGTGTCGGACATTTTACTTTGGAACAGCTATAACACAGTAAATTTCAAGCCAGAACAATATATTCAAAAAATCAAATATAAAGGTCCGGATCGTAAATATTATGCTGTCACTCATAACATGTAAGGTAGAAAACAGCGGAAGTTTATAAGAAGGTAAAAAGGAGCAAAAGAGTGAATAGCAACAATATGATTTCTAGAGGTACAAATAACAACAGTAACAATGCAAATGTTACCAGTAACATTACCACAAATAACACACAGAGCCTCTTTATGAACAGAGAGTCTCAAAATAAACGTATAGTAGACAGTCTATTAAATAAAAAATCCAAAGATGATATAAGCAACTTATTAAGGAACAGATTAAACGCTATAGATATAACTGTTGAAGATATTAATTATATACTCAATAACATTAGTCAAAACCCTGTTAATCGTTCAGTTATTAAATCAGTAATTGCAAAAGAAGTATTAGAACTTATTCTAAAAGAAGAACCGAAAAACATGAACCAAAATAATAATAACCAATTTATATTGAATGCAAGAAAGTCAGCTACTACACTCATGAGTCAGTTTGGCATTAACTCGCAAACCACAAGAAATCAAGTCGGGAATGTCATAAATGATATAACCACTAAATCAAATAATTATTTTCAAAACAATCAAAACAACAGTAACAACAGTAACAACAGTAACAACAGTAACAACAACATCAACAACATCATCAACAACATCAGCATCATCTACACCAATAACATTATTAAAAATGCCTTCCAACTACCGAACAATCAACAAAACGATAACAACAACAACAACAACAACAACAACAACAGTAACAACAACAACAACAGTAACAACAGTAACAACAGTAACAACAATACCATTGTCAACGCCTTCGGCAACACAGGCATCAACAACTCATCAAGCACATATAGCGGCATACATAATTCAAGCAGAAAAGCTGCTGCTGCTAGACACACACCATTTCCCAGCATCTACACCCCTAACAGAATCCCACTTCCCACCAGAATCCCACTTCCCACCTTAACCAACAACAACAACAACAACAACAACAACAACAACATCAACAACAACAACAACAACAACATCAACAACATCAACAACATCAACAACATCAACAACATCAACAACAACAACATCAACAACAACATCAACAACAACAACAACAACAACAACAACAACTACAACAACAACAACTACAACAACCGTTATTCCCAACCACAGCAAAGCACAGCAACCAGCATAAACAACAGCTCCACCATAGCCCCCAGTAATAACAATAACCACACCATAGGAAACTTTGATGATGGTCCAGACTGGCTTTTCGAAACTATGTTTGAGCAAAATTCAGATAATGAAACATATGATGTAATTTGAGATAATGCTTTTAATACTGAAAATTGATGCTGTCCAATAAATTATATAGCTGGTACAAATTGAACTGTCCGTTTAAATGCCTGAGTGCTGTGTACTGGCGTACATTAACGAAGTCATTTGAAAACTTTAAGTGTCGGACATTTTATTTTGGATCAGCTATAGATATGAGAAAAACAGGCTAATCGTTTCATAGCTGTTGATGCTGAAGAATAATGAAAATGAGAAATTTTACCCCATTGATCTTCAATACAATCCAAGTGAATGATACGATCTTTTTTATCTACTAACAGTGCCAATTTACCGTAGTCAGGGATGTTTCTCTGATTTTTAGAAAATACGGATTGTCATATCAACAAACAAAAGCACCTTGTTTCCCCGGCGCGCCTCGTTTAAAAATTTCATTTTCATCTATACCTTATTTATCTATACCTTGTTATATTAGCACTATATCTGTTAGAGGAGATGAGACTGCCAATGTATAATATCCAAAGCCCCAGAAAAATCAATATAGTAAAACAACATAATAATAATAATGTACAAAATAATAATAGTAATGTTAGTACAGAAAATATATTAGTAAACACCTTAGTTAATTTATTTAATAGTGCAGCTGATGTAAGCGCCTTGTATGATAAATGGCCCAAAAACAACTTAATCAACAAAAATAAAACTCAAACACTGAAAAATCTAAATTTTGTGCTTGGCAACTCGATTCTTGATACTACATTTACAATCAGGGTCTTGAACAGGATCTCAACTAGTTTTACATTAAAAACAATCAACAAAAACTCTGCATTCCAGATTCTGATAACTAGACTGGCAACAGCTAAATATCAAGGCTTTGTTTATATTAATCATTCTAAAAAGATTTTCAGCGGCCAGTCTCTCACAAATCTAAATAACGTGTATACTGGACTAAAAACTTTCATTAATAATTTAACTGATGATAATTTAAAAAAAGAATATAACGATATACTACATACTGTAAAAAATTATGACCGGTATAATAAGAGTAGCGAAGAATATAACGAATCCTGGAAAATATTCAACAACACCAGTTCAAATAGTGGAGATAAAGTAGAATTCTACCCCATCATCAACAATAACTATAATGAGCAGACGACAAAAATAAAAAAAGAAATAGCCCTGTTAGATAAAAAACCGAAAAACAATCCCATGCTGCAACAAAAAATTAACCGGCAGCTACAATTAAAACAACTACAAGAAAAAAAACAAAAAGAACTAAATGAAATAACAGAAAAACTAAAAAATGATAAAAACCTGAAAACACAACTGTTAAAAGATATAAATAATACAAAAAAACCAACAAATTTAGATTGTATTATACAAAACTTAATAAATAATAATGCCACCGCCCAGACACAACAATCTAAACAGCCACAAAATATAAAGAAGACGGAAAATTTGACAGCAACATCATTCCTGCAGAACTACAACACTAACACTGACACTGACAGCAAAACCTTCGTCTCAAGCCTTCCCATCCTCAACATCAAAAACTACAACAATAAGCGCACACTACCTGACAATCAAAATTCAGATATTCAAACAAAGAAAAGAAAATTGAGCTATTCCCAGGATCAAGAAATCAACCTGAACAAAAACAACAGCAACAACAACAGTAATCCCCAAAAAATACAACAAATGCATGCACTAATTCAAATGAGTAAAGAAGAAGAAAAGCAACGACTGCTTCGCACATCAGCCAGCAGCAATACCAGACATGCAAACATTGAGTTAGACGAAAACCCCAGCATCAATAACATCCCAGACACATACAATAAATTTAATGACAATAACAACTCAAACAGCTTCGGCTTGTTTGATAGTGACGATGATTTATTGAAAAATAACAGCACCGTTTATAATGTACTTTGAGACACTGTTTTTAATACTGAAAATTGATGCTGTCCAATAAATTATAGATACTGAGAAAAACCAGCGCGCCTCAGGCAAAATATTAGTAGAAAAAACAACATTCAGGGCGCGCTGACAAATACGGTGAGCCTTTACGTACTGTTCGACTTTTCTAATAAAAAATTATCTCCTGCCCTTTCAGGTCAGTAAAAAAATCACCCTCTCTATATACCAGGGTACCATTTACAAATGTAGCTACAGGCCAGCCCTGTATATCCATATTGTTAAACAGGCTCCATTTTGATTTCGTATAAAGCTTATCATTTATAATTTTCTTCCTTGCTTTTAAATCAACCAGCACAAGATCGGCATCATAACCAGACTTTATAAAGCCTTTATTATAAACTCTAAAAATCTCAGCCGGCCCCATTGACATCCATTTAACAACCTGATTTAAACTGCAATATCCTCTATTTACATTATTTAACATTACAGGCAACGCTGTCTCTATACCAGGCATTCCGGAAGGAGCTTTACCAAAAGGCTGCTGTTTCTCTTTAATTGTATGAGGAGCATGATCTGTAGCTATACAGTCAATAATGCCAGATTTTAGACCCTCCCATAATGATTCCTGATGATAACGTGACCTGACAGGCGGGTTAACCTGAGCAAAACCTTTGAACTCATAATAAATATCAGGAGCATTAAACATCAAGTGCTGAGGAGTAACCTCTGAAGATATTAAACCCGCCCCTGTTTCTTTTTTTAAAATTTCAACTTCATCTTTAGAGCTTATATGACATATATGCAGCCTTTGATGATATTTTTCTGCCAGATAAACTGCCTGCTTTACAGCCTCCACAGCAGCTTCCGGAGACCGTATAAGCATATGATCTGTAAAGTCTGAATAACAAGCTGAATGTTTTTTATTTTTTTTAATAACAGATTCGCTTTCAGCATGAACTGCAATTAATTTATCTGCCCGCTGAAAGATATTTTCTAAATCTCTATAATCATCTATTAGCAGCCCACCTGTTGAAGAGCCCATAAAAACTTTTATGCCAGGAATGTTCTTTACTCTAATTAACTCCTCAATATTGTTAGACGTTGCTCCAATAAAAAAATTATAATTAACAATAGATTTTTCAGAAGCTGTGTTTTTTTTATCAAGAATCAATTTTTCAGTAGCAGCAGGCGGATTTGTATTAGGCATCTCAAAAAAACTTGTAACACCGCCTGATGCAGCTGCCATGCTGCCTGACTCAATATCCTCTTTCCATTCCATGCCAGGCTCACGAAAGTGAACATGAGGATCTATAACACCTGGCAGCAGTGTTAAACCACTGTCTTTAATAACAAGTTCTGCTCCATCAGGAATATGCCAGCTAATATCAGCTATTTTACCATTCCTGACTAAAAGATCTCCATTTTTTATTTCATCTGGAAAAACGATATCTACCTTTTTAAACAATATGCTTTCAAGCATTATTATTGATCACAGCCTTTATTATTATGAATATATGAAACAACCTCCCGGGCAGCCCTTTTAATAACTCCAGGCTCACCAATTTTGCTTCTTATCTTTTTGATAGAGCCCCTGAATCTATCATATTGACTTTTACTTTTAATTAAAGATAAAGCTTTACTTACAATTTTATCTGAACTTAACTGATCCTGTATAAATTCAGGCAGAATCATTTCATCCATCAGGATATTAGGCAGTGCTATATACTTTATTTTCTTTATCCTCTCTCCAAGAATTAACCGTCCTGTCCTGTATGAAAGCTCAGATAAACGATATCCTGCCAGACATGGGGTACCCATTACAGCATGCTCTAAAGTTACTGTTCCTGAAGTTACTAAAGATAAATATGTATTAGCTATCAAGTCATAAGAGTTGCCCTGATAAAATACAGGGTTGATTATCCCCTTTTCTTTAGCCAGCTTTCTCAATGCTTTTTCGTATTCAGCAGAAACAATGGAAATAACTATGGAAACATCTTCTTCAGTTTGAATTGCTGCCGCAGATTCCAGCAAAACAGGAGCAACATACTTTATTTCCTGAGAACGGGACCCGGGAAAAATCGAAATAATCTTCTTATCTTTTGAAATATTTAAATCTTTGCATAACTTATCCTTTGAAACATTTGATTTTGCTATGTCTAATACAGGATGACCGACAAAAACAGCATTGCCGCCTGACTTATTATAAAAATCCGCTTCTTCTTTAAAAATGGACAGTATTCTATCTGTCCTGGCAATTACCTTTTTCCCCCCTTTAACAGTACCCCAGTGCCACTCTTGAGGAGCAATATAATATATTGAAGGTATACCGGCTTCCTTTGCTTTAGCAAGCAGTGGAATATTAAAGCCCTGGGCATCTACTGTTATTAACAGATCCGGTCGCTGATTTACAAGCAGCTTCTTAATTCTGAAATATGCAGCAAGTATTCTTGGTATATATAAAAGAGGTTCAATAAAACCGATAGTGCTGCAACTGGTAATATCATCTATTATATCTACACCCTGTTCTTTAAGCTTATTACCTCCAATACCAGAAAAACATACCCTGCTGTCAAGTTTTTTTATCTCCTCAACCAGCTTTGCCGCATGCATATCTCCAGAAATTTCTGCTGCGCTGATTAATATATTCATTCCAACTCCAGACTCTTCTCAAAATCAGTTATAGCTGCTGCAAATTGAACTGTCCGTTTAAATGGCTGAGTGCAGTGTACTTGCGTACATTAACGAAGTCATTTGAAAACGTCAGTGTCGGACATTTTATTTTGGAACAGCTATAAGCATTGAAAACACCAGTCGTAATATACAGTTATTATGTACTACCTGTATATCAGATACTCTTATCCGAAACCAGGGTTCCTGATATCATATACTTATGCAAAAAATAAAAGTTTTAGATCCGGTAACTATCAATAAAATAGCTGCTGGCGAAGTAATTGAGAGACCCTCTTCTGCTGTGAAGGAGTTAATAGAAAACAGCCTTGATGCAGGAGCTGAAAGAATACATATAGAAATAGAGTCTGGTGGAAAACAGCTCATTAGAGTATCTGATAATGGAACAGGTATATCAAAAAAAGACTTGAGACTGGCTCCAGTTCAATATGCTACATCGAAAATTAACAGACTTGAAGATATATACAGCAGTACCGGCTTCGGGTTCCGAGGTGAAGCACTTGCAAGTATCTGTCATATAGCAAAGCTGGAAATATTATCTAAAACAAAAAACAATAACGCTTATAAAATCACTGCTAATAAAGATAAAATAAGTGAACCAGAATTAACCAGCCATAACCAGGGAACCACAATAATTATAAAAGATATGTTCCATGAAATACCTGTAAGAAGAAAATTCTTAAAAGCAAACAACACAGAAACATCATATATATATGATATTGTTCAGCAATTTTCTCTAATAAATCCGGATGTCAGCTTCACACTGATCAGCAATAAAAAAGAAATGATAAATACAACCGGCATTACCAGCCAGAAAGACCTGTTAATAATGTTTTTCGGCAAAGAATTAAATGGTAAATTAATAACAGTAGACTCTTGCATTGATCCTATAAAATTCAAAGGACATATATCAGACCCAACACTAACTTTTTCCAATAGATCAAAACAGTTCATTTCAGTAAATAATCGCCTGGTAAAAAGTGCTGTACTGCTTAAAGCTGTAACCCAGAGCTACCTTGATCAAATTCCAGACAAAAAATTCCCTTTAGTACTTTTAAATCTTACAATACCTCAAAATCTTATTGATGTTAACATCCATCCACAAAAAACCGATATAAAGTACTTAAACCCGGGATTTCTATTTGACACTTTCCCCAGGGTTATTAAAGCAAACCTGAGAAAAGATCTCTCAATACTGCTAAGCTCCATTCCCGGCACAGCACCATCAATAGAAAGTCCTTTATTAAGCACAGCAAAAAATACAGAGCTGAAACAAAAACCTCTGACTTTAAAAGAAGCTGTTCCCCAGGAGATAGAAGGACAAAAGCAGATAAAAGCAGCCTCCATCAAACCAGAAGTTTATGAAAGTTTATTTAAAAAAGAAGAAATCTCAGACAGCTCTTTTGAGTTCCTTCAGTTATTCGATACTTATCTTATAATAAAAACCTGTGATGGACTGTGGATATTAGATCAGCATGCCGCACATGAAAGAGTTTTATATGAAAAACTTATATCAGAAAAAAATAAAGACGTTATTAAACAGCAGCTCCTGATTTCTGAAACCATCAGCCTGACTGCGGATTTATACCTTATATTCCTTGAAAACAAAAATAAAATAGATGATCTGGGCTTTGAAACAGAAGACTTTGGGAATAATCAGGTCGTTATCAGAAGTGTTCCTCAAGAGTTTATCAATATAAATTCAGGATTAGTTGTAACTGATATCCTGGAAAATATAAAAACCAGTAAATCAAGCTCAACTCCATTAGAAAATTCTATGAAGAATCAACTCCAGATGGCAGCTTGTAAAGCTGCTGTTAAAGCAGGCAGAAAAATGACCATTACAGAAACAAAAGCTCTAATAAACAGTCTTATTACAACTCCTTCAAACTATACCTGTCCTCACGGAAGACCTCTTTTTATTAAACTTGAAAAAGATCAAATAGAAAGAATGTTTCTACGCAGATAATACTGATGATCGCTGTTTTGTCCTTCCATTGCCAGGCAAATTTAGTTCAAGGTACAAATGGCAAACCTGTGCCTGTCTAACTGGCCTGCAGGCAGCGAACTGAATAAATAATAAGGGCTGGACTACCTCACAAATATTAAATATGATTTAATATACACATCTATAAGGAAGAAAGGAGCAAAATATAAGAATGAAAAATACAATTAAGTTTTTACTAATGCTTTTTTTCATAAGCTTTATACTAACAGGCTGTGATGAAGATAAATTAAAAAATGAGGTCTTAACTGAGTTAATAAAAGCAGAAAAAGCACTGCTCGAAAATAAAAGCGTCAATGTACATAAACTCGCACCATACGAATTCAGCAGAGCCGTTAATAAGTATAATGAAAGTGAAAAACTAATAGACGAAAGCAGCTATGTTCAAGCAAAGTTATCAATAGAAGGGTTTTACGGGCTTCTTGAGGTGGCAAAAAATAAAGCCATGCTTATGAGAACAAGTCAGTCAAAAAAACCTGCCTTGAAAACTAAAGAAGTTAAATCAGAAAAAAAAGAAAAAGCCGTAAATCAGGAAAAAGCTGTAAAACAGAAAAAAGCTGTAAACCAGAAAAAAGTCGTAAACCAGAAAGTCGAAAAAACTGTACCAGCAAATAAAGTAGAACAAATAAAGTATGACGGCTACCAGATCGTTAAAGGTGATACACTGTGGGAACTGGCAAAAAGAAATTATAATGACGGTTTCAAATGGGAGCTTATTTATCAGGCGAATAAAGCCCAGATCGAGAACCCTGACCTCATATTCACTGATCAGTCAATAAGAATACCTGTAATAAAATAATATATCCATGGGGTGCTAAAAAAATGAGCCCCCTTACTACCAGCGCAATAATCTATAACAAGGAGCATGAAATGATTAAGGACTCTTTTAATAAGATTGAAAATATGATTAACAGCTCAAAAAAAATCAACCAGGAAAAAAAGGCTGTACTGCTAAGTCTTTCAAAAAAGCTGAAAGGTGAGTTAGGTGAGCTGGCAAAAACAGATATAGACCAGGCAAAAAGCGTCGCTCATTTTACAAAAATCACTACCCATGAGCATTTACGGGATAAAAACAATAAAAAGCTTCTGAAGCTATCAAACAGCGGCCTTAAAGAATCTATCAGAGATTTTGAAATATCACACCCTGATATGACTAAGTTAATAGATAATATATGCCTTATATTATCAGATATAGGTCTGTAGTTCAGGTTAGTATTTTTTATACTTATTATATTTAGTACTCATCTGTTGAAAAGAAACAATCTTTTTCTTAGGCTTTTTTGTTTTTTTCTTCTTTTTGCGTTTTATAACGTAGTAGTTAACAGAATCTTTATAGCCTGAACTATATGATTTTTCAGTACTTTCAACTTTCCCTGGCGCAGAAAAAACATCTTCTGTTAAAGGGGCTCCATCGAGCTTAATATCTCCATCTGCAAAAACAAAGGAGTTTAAGAGCAATAACAGCAGTATATTAATATTAATCCACTTTATATTTTTAAACATAATGCACTTCTATTCTTATTTTACATTATCTAAATTTCAAAAATAAAGATAATTTTATGTTTTCAAAATTAACACAACTAATTAAATACAAATGCTTTATTTTAATCAATACCTGAAATAAAAATCTACTTTATTATTAGCTTATCATCTGTGAATTTTTTAACATTAAGTAGTTAAATGCTCTATATTTACTATATGTTTATGTAAGTTTGTAATATACCTGACTTAGATTGACTAATAAGCATTAGATATATAAGTATATCGTGAAATAGATAAAAAAACAGGTCATGATCAGATTTTTCATCTATTTCTCGACAAAAGAATTATAAACTGGCTATCCAGCATGGAGTCTCCCTTAAAAGAGCTGATTATGATACATTAATCTGCATAAAGAAAATATATATACTAATAAAGCTGGTACAAATTGAACTGTCCGTTTAAATGGCTTAGTGTAGTTTCACAAACGTACATAAACGAAGTCATTTGAAAACTTCAGTGTCGGATATTTTACTTTGGAACAGCTATATATTTCATTATTATAAATAAAAGGAGTGTCTTCCTGTGAAAAAACCAGAAATCAATAAAAAAACATTTATCGCAAAGGGAACACAAATTACAGGTGATGTTAGAACAGAGGCTGATGCTTCTATCTGGTATAACTGTGTATTAAGAGCAGACATATCTAAAATATCAGTGGGAAAAAGAACAAATATTCAGGACGGCAGCGTAGTACATGTTGATTATGATCTGCCATGTATCATTGGGAATGACGTAACCATAGGGCATAACTGTATTTTACATTCCTGCATTATTGAAGATGGCTGCTTAATAGGTATGGGTGCTATATTACTTAACGGTGCCCATATTAAAAAAGGTGCAGTTATCGGAGCCGGAGCTATTGTAAAAGAAAATACGATAGTAGAAAAGAATATGCTTGCTGTTGGAGTACCTGCAAAAACAGTAAAGGAAATACAGGACAGTTATAATAAAAATTTAGATCATGCTAAAAAATACGTTACACTGTCAAAAAAGCATGCTCAAGGATAAGCACCTGGCCAGTACCGCAAAAATAACAGGATAAAGGCTTAATATCTAACCTCTATTCCTGAGCATTTACAGCTCTCTTTTATCTGCTGAATTGTTAACTCTCCATAGTGCAGCAAAGAAGCTAACAGTGCAGCTTCACATACCTGCAAAGCTTCCACTATATGGTCACAGTTACCAGCACCACCAGATGCAATAACAGGAATATTAACATTATCACTGATTATCTTTGTAAGCTCTACAGCATATCCGGCCTTTGTTCCATCATGATCCATAGAAGTTAAAAGAATTTCTCCTGCACCCAGCTCCTCTATATAACCGGCCCATTTAACAGCATCAATTCCTGTTGGATACCTTCCCCCATGAGTATATACTTCCCACCTGCTTTCAGCAGTCAGCGCAACAGAAGGATCACCATCCCAGACAGCCACCTGCTCCTGTACAATACTTCTGGCATCAATTGCAACAACTATACACTGCGAACCAAATATACGGCTGCTGTTACTAATAAATTCAGGATTTTTTACAGCTGCTGTATTTATCGAAACTTTGTCAGCCCCGGCATTTAAAATGTCTCTTATTGTTTCAACATCCTTAATTCCGCCTCCAACTGTAAAAGGAATAAAAACCTGTGCAGCTGTACGTTCAACCCAGTCCCGTAAAATATACCTTTTGTCCGAACTTGCGGTTATATCTAAAAAAACTAATTCGTCTGCACCCTGCTCATCATATTTTTTAGCTAACTCCACAGGATCGCCAGCATCACGCAGATCCACAAAGTTAACACCTTTGACTACTCTTCCTTCAGTAACATCTAAACAGGGGATAATACGTTTTGCTAACATAATTCGAAACTCATTTTAATCTATTATCGGTTTATGTGCCAATAAATAATCTCTATAAAGCATTTGAGGCTTACCTTCCGGTTTTACCAGCATAATTTCCAGTTCACCATCTACTAATCCCGCATCCAGAATCTTAATTCTCTTTCCTTCATTAAGGATATATGCTCCTGGCAAAGGAGAAAAAGCCTTTATTTTTCCTATCAGGACATTACTATCCTGCTTAAGGTCCAGCAACAAGTCTTCTTTACCAATTTTTTTACAATAGGTTGCAAGAGCTTCGTCCTGCTTCCTCAAAACAATATTGCCTGTTTCAACATTATTCTTTAAATAGTCCACCATCACTTTTGATGCAACCCCACACATCCTGTTGTGTAATGATTCAAAATTATCTTCCTTATCAACTGCAATTTTTTCCTGTATTAAAATATCGCCCTGGTCCATCCTGTCATTCATTTTAATCAACGTAATTCCTGTCTCCATGTCCCTGTTAATAATAGCGGCCTGTACAGGAGAAGCTCCTCTATATCCGGGCAGAATAGAGCCATGTATATTTATGCAGAAATATCTATCTGTTATTGATTTGGGAAATATAATACCATATGCAACAACGATAATAAGATCCGGGTTCAGATTAAAAACCTTTTCCTGCAGTTCAAGTTTATCATTCGGGGCAAACACCTGGATATCATTTTCCATGGCCCACTTTTTTACCGGAGAAGGTACCATCTTATTGCTTCGGCCTCTTTTTGCATCCGGCTTTGTAAAGACCGCTGTTATCTTTTCAGGAGAATAAACATATAGCTGCTTTAAAACCTGAAGCGCTATATCTGGAGTCCCCATAAATAAAATTGACTTTACTTCCATAAGTAATATTTTATGATCATTCTTTATTTCAATATAAACATAAAAAAAAACCGGAAGTTTCCGGTTCTTTTTTCATCACAAATCTATATTAAATTACTTACCAACTATTCTAAACATTCCTGTTCCACATTCTGGACAAATTCCTTTGAGAGCTTTTTTTCCATTTTTCATAGTCACTTCACTTGGATTTTTCATTTCTCTCTTGGCTCTACATTTTACACAATAAGCTTCTGTCATATTCATACTCCTTTATATTTATTTTGACTTTTTCTTATTATACACAATTCTCTGCAATTAACTACAGTTTTTTTTGCCTCTTTTTTTAAAAACAAGCGAACTTAATGCATAGAACATATATTAAAACATTATTTTAAACAAAAAAACCATGTATGCTAAAATAAATTAAAGTGAGCATTCTCCGTTTTTTAAGGACTAAAAAAATGAAAAAATTTATATCAGTATTAAAAATAGTTATGCTGGCCTCTTTAGTACTGTTAACCTGTTCTTTTCCTGACATTACAGCTGCTGAATACAAGCCTGCAAAAAGGACAGTAAAAGTAATAACTAAAGAATTCATACCCCTGGTTCTTAAAGAACAGGAAAACTACACTGGTTTTACTGTGTCGTTATGGTCACAAATAGCTGCAAATCTTAAGCAGCCTTATGAAATAATTTTAGCAGAAACAGAACAGGATATTATTGAGGCACTAAAAACAGGTAAAGCTGATATAGGCTTTGGCGGCATTACCATTACTGCCGGAAAAGAAATAGAAGTAGATTTTTCACATTCCTATTTTGAATCCGGATTACAAATGCTTGTCTATGACGATAAAGAATCATCTTTATTAGGTCGTCAGTTTGTTGAAAATATTTCATCGATATTTACATCTCCCGTTCTACTAAAGCCAGTAGCAGTTTTTATTATACTTTTATTTTTTTCGGCAAACCTTGTATGGTTTGCAGAAAAAAGAAAAAACCATTCTATGTTTCCGGAAAAATATTTAGCCGGCATCTGGGAATCAATATGGTGGTCAGCAGTTACAATTACAACTGTTGGTTATGGTGATAAAACACCACGTTCCAGTACTGGACGCGTACTGGCTCTAATATGGATGATTACAGGTATTTTTATAATCTCTTTCTTTACAGCCTCGATTTCCAGTTCACTTACTGTCAAAGGTCTCAACGACAATATTTCTTCACCTTATGATTTAGCAGGTAAACAGGTATGTACAGTTAAAAGCTCCAAAGCTGCTGTTTTTCTAAAAAAAATTGGTGCCCGTGTCTTTGAGTTTGAGTCAGTAGATAAGGTATACGAATGTTTAAACCGGCGTCTGGTTAGTGCCGCAGTATATGATGCCCCTGCTTTACAGCACTTTGTAAATCAAAACCAGAAAAAACAAAACCGAGGCTCAAAAAACAGCAGCTATTCTCTTAAACTTAAAGGGCCTGTATTTGAAAAAATTGATTATGGCTTTGCCTTTCCAGAAAAAAGCTCTTTAAGAGAGCAGGTGAATCAACAGATCCTTATAACTAAAGAGATCGGTATATACCGTAAAATATACTCCAGATGGTTTGGCAGCAGCAAAAAATAATAAGTAAAGTTCAAAAAAAGGAGCTGGTCTTAATAGTATGTTATATAAAAAATCAGGTCGAAAATTCATTCTAAGTATAGAAAAGGGGGAAGAAATAGTATATACATTAAAACATTTCTGCATAAAACAAAATATCAAGTCCGGATTTTTTACTGGAATAGGTGCAACAAATAAGTTTTCAATCGGCCTGTTTAAAACATCGACCAGAGAGTATATATCAAAAGAATTCTCAGGAGATCATGAGATATCAAACCTTACCGGCAACATCAGCATAATGAACAAAGAGCTTTATCTTCATATCCATATTACTTTAGCAAATGATAAATATCAGGCTTATGGCGGACACCTGAACCAGGCAACAGTAAGTGGAGCATGTGAAATAATAATAGATCCTGTTGACGACACTCTGGAAAGAGAATTTAATAATATGGCAGGATTAAATATTTTTAAGCTATAATCATATTTTACTTAAAGATATTCATTTTTTCTAAGGAGAGTTAAAAAATGAGAAGTAACCAGACAAAAACAGGAATTGACCGTATGGCTAATCGTGCTTTAATACACGCCTGTGGAGTAACTAAAAAACAAATGAAAAAGCCCTTTGTAGGAATATGTACAAGTTTTACTGACTTAATTCCCGGTCATATCGGTATGAGAAGGATGGAAAGAAAAATAGAATGGGGTGTCTGCTCTGAAGGAGGCGTTCCTTTTGTTTTTTCCGTTCCAGGTATTTGCGACGGGATTGCTATGGGTCATTCCGGCATGCACTATTCTTTACCATCTCGAGAACTGATAGCAGACATAATAGAAAGTATTACTCAGGCACACCAGCTGGATGGCCTGGTTCTCTTAACAAACTGCGATAAAATAACCCCTGGCATGCTCATAGCAGCGTGCAGGCTTGATATCCCTGCCATTATTGTTACAGCAGGCCCTATGATGTCAGGACATATCAAAGACAAAAAACTATCCCTGGTTAGAAATACATTTGAAGCTGTAGGACAGTATCAGGCTGGAAAATTATCAGACTCTGAAATTCAGGATCTTGAAATGGAATCCTGCCCTGGACAGGGCTCCTGCCAGGGTCTTTATACTGCAAACACTATGGCCTGTTTAACTGAAACAATGGGAATGAGCTTACCTGGCTCAGGAACCGGCTTAGCTGGAAGCGCAAAAAAAGAGCGTCTGGCCTATGAATCTGGAGAACAGATTATGCATCTAATAAAAAATGATATCACTGTTAGACAGATTGTTACAAAAAAATCACTCGAAAATGCAATACGTGTAGACCTGGCTCTTGGCGGATCAACCAATACAACACTGCATATACCAGCAATAGCCTATGCAGCAGAAATTGATCTTGGTCTGGATGCTTTTGATACCTTAAGTCATTCTACACCTCAGTTATGCTCTATACGTCCTGGAGGAGAATTGATGATGGAAGATATTGAGTGGGCAGGAGGGATCCCTGCTTTACTGAAAAAACTTTCGCCTCTGCTTAACAATGACTGTAAAACTGTCTCAGGTAATACAATAAAAGAAATACAATCTGCCGCTCAAGATGCTCCTGAAAACATTATCAGAGATCTGCATAACCCTATAGCTGAAGAGGGTGGTATTGTTGTACTAAAAGGCTCACTTGCTCCGGAAGGTGCAGTGTTAAAAACAGGGGCTGTAAATCCTGAGATGTTTTCATTTACCGGACCAGCCAGAGTCTATGATAATGAAGATACTGCAATGGAAGATCTCCAGGCCGGTAAAATAAAAAAAGGTGATATCTTAATCATTAGATATGAAGGGCCCAGGGGTGGACCAGGGATGAGGGAGTCACTTGCCCTTACCGCAGCAATAGCTGGAATCGGACTTGGTAACAGTATCGCCATAATTACTGACGGCCGTTTTTCCGGTGGCACCAGAAATCTAAGTATAGGGCATGTATCACCCGAAGCAGCCACAGGCGGACCAATAGCCTGTGTAAAAAACGGGGACAAAATAAAAATTGATATACCAAACAGAAAAATAGATTTATTAATAGAAAAGACAGAGCTTGAAAACAGAGCAGCGGAATGGAAAAAACCAGAGCCCAGGTTTACTAAAGGATGGCTTGCCCGCTATGAACAACTTGTATCCAGTGCAGCAAAAGGCGCTGTTTTATAAAATTAATTATGTCTTGTATTTTTGTTTTTTTTAAGCTAAAGTATATCGTCAATTTTATCTGTGATCCGGTAGCTCAGTTGGTAGAGCACTTGACTTTTAATCCAGTGGCCCTGGGTTCGAGCCCCAGCCGGATCACCATACAAAGCTTAACATCCTTCACTTAAGTAAAAACTGGAGTCATAACCTTGAAACCAAAACTGCATATAATGATTTTTTTAAGTATAATACTGGGGATAATTGCGGGTTACTTTTTACAGGAAAACGCTGTTCATCTGGAATTTCTGGGTAAGATTTTTATTAGATTGTTACGTATGGTTATAGTGCCGCTTGTTTTTGCATCATTAGTGGTTGGGATTGTTAGCCTTGGTAATATTCGTAACCTGGGAAAACTTGGTGCCAAAACTATGGTTTTGTTTATATCTACTACCTTAACAGCTACTTTCACAGGTTTATTACTGGCAAATATTATCAAACCAGGAACAGGTAGCGACCTTAACTTTAAAGTCGAGCAAATACCGGAAATAGTAAGTAGTAAAAACATGTCCATAACCTCTGTCCTTACAGAAATAGTTCCAACAAATATAATCGAAGCTATGTCCAGTGATAATATGCTGGGAATAATCTTTTTTTCTATAGTTCTTGGCTGTGTACTAACAGTTGTTGGAGAACGTGGCAAACATATCTCAAAGTCCATTGAAGGGTTAAATGAGGTTATGTTAAAAATGATTGAATGGATTATGCTGCTTGCTCCTGTTGGAGTTTTTGCATTAATTGCCTCCTTAACAGGAAGAATAGGATTTTCAGCTTTCAAACCGTTAGCAGTCTATATGGCTACAGTTATTATCGGTCTATTATTACATACAACTGTTATACTTCTTGGTGCAGTTAAAATATATGCTAAGTACAGCCCTTTAAGATTCATTAAACATATGTTCCCTGCTATTGCAACAGCCTTCTCAACTGACAGCAGCATCTCCACCCTTCCTGTTACAATGGACTGCCTGGAAAGAAACACCGGTATATCAAAAAAAGTCATCGGCTTTGTCACACCGCTGGGTGCAACTATGAATATGGATGGAACTGCTTTATTTCAAACAGTTGCAGTAATGTTTATTGCTCAGGTATATGGAATAGACCTTTCGTTTTCTCAACAAATTCTTATTGCTATTACAGCTACACTGGCATCTATAGGGGCAGCAGGAATTCCCAGCGCAGGATTAATAACTATGGCTATTATATTAAAGTCGGTAAACGTTCCTCTTGAAGGACTGGGCTTGATTCTTGCAGTTGACAGGTTATTAGATATGTTCAGAACTACTGTAAACGTATTTGGTGATACATGTTGTGCGGCAATCATAGCAAAATCAGACGGTGAAGAATTATATAAATAAGATATTAGTACAGCTGTTACTCCGATAATTAACACCTGATATTCCCGATATCAATATATAAGTACTGCGATAACATTTAAAACCTGATAGTTCTACATTGCTTTTCACATAAGTATAGCTGGTACAAATTGAACTGTCCGTTTAAATGCCTGCGTGCAGTGTACTTGCGTACATTA
>JAAEMD010000263.1 GCA_024225875.1 bacterium | reverse complement strand
TACTTTAAACCCCAGTGTTTAAAGGCGACCACAAAGGTCACGCTCTTTCTTTAATGCTGCGAAGCATAATCCCCCAAAAAAGCAAATAATCCTCCATCACGGTGGATATTTTTTTGTCTTAAATTTTTCTTAGCAACTGGAATGCTAGTAAACATCAGGTCTCTGAAGCAGATACTTGAGGTTTTTCATATCTATGAACAGAGTTATCCACAAAATGTTAGATGTGGATAACTTGGTTGATAAAGTTATTTCAGGCTTAATTCTTTACATACCCTTAAAAGATCTTTCTTGTTTTCAATGTATTAGCAGAATTTCAGAGAACGTAACTTGTTGTTTTTTATCAAGTTGAATGCTTATCTCGAATTTGGGAAAAGATCGTTAACTTGTTGTTTTTTGATCTTAATCATTTATCGGTACTGTGTTTAACTTTATGCGGGTGTCAGAAGTTTACGAGAGTTCTGAATTTTTTCCACATTGTTAGAATTGAGAACAAGGTCAAACATTGTTCTAAAATTATGTGCAACGAGTTGTCTTAAATATTGAGCTATTGATGTGGATGTGGCTGCCAATCGTTGATGCTGCTACCAATTGTTGATGCCGAAAGAGTTAGGCGTCTCTTGGTAGTCCTTTCTCAACAATACGTATCAGTCTGTGTTTTTTAGTGAG
>JAAEMD010000262.1 GCA_024225875.1 bacterium | reverse complement strand
TGTCCCGGCTTAGGTGGATAGCCCTTTTTTAAAAAGGACACAGAATAATTTATGCAAATTGGCAGGCTGACTGTTTCAAATACAGAGATAATTATTCCCAAATTCACATTTGGCAAGGACACCTGTATTCTATGGGAACAGGTTCAATATATAAAGAAATCCAAAGGAGTAAGTATATGGTATAAAAGCAACGGCAGAACCAAGGTCAAACCAGTTGGTGAACTTCATAAAAAAGATTTGCAAAAACTGGTTGGCTTCTGGAATTCGCATTTAACAGAACAAGTGAAGCAAAATGGCTGTTTGACAGGCACTTTAATCAACGATCTGTCTTCTTTTGTTATGATAGCAGTATCTATTGTTTTTTGCTCTTTGGCTTTATTATTTGTTTACCTGATTCTCAAAAATGATACTTTAAATCCGATTTCCTGTCTGATGATATATTATATATTGTTATTTCTCTTGTTACCAGCAATAATAATTGCCTATGCTTGGCTGTCTGAATATAAAAAAGTAAAAAAATGGCATAGTTGGAAAATTGATAAAACCGGTTTTTACAGACTGACTAATTATAACCATTTGATTAAAACAGAGATTCAAAAAGGAGATACTGTAACATACGATA
>JAAEMD010000261.1 GCA_024225875.1 bacterium | reverse complement strand
CGGGTTTGCTATAGGCAGGCTTTCCCGCAATTGCGGGATTTTATGTAAAGAAGTATAGATTTATTTTGCAAATGATGTGTTTACTATTCGGGGAATAACAGCTACTGGATTTTTATTACTTCCTTAAGTTTCTTGGACAGCTGGATCATATTGAAGGGTTTTTGAATAAAATCAGCCTGATCAAGTACTTTGGCTGCATTCTCTTTTAAGCTGTAACCACTTGAAAGGAGTACTTTAACATCTTTATTTATTTTTTTAAGCGCTTCAAATGTCTCCTGACCGCTCATATCAGGCATAACAAGGTCTATAATAACCATATCTATATTTTCAGAATCAAGCTTATATGCTTCAATCCCCTCTTTACCACTCGCAACACATATGTTGTGGTAGCCAAGCTCTTCAAGATATTCACTACAGATCTCTCTGACCAGATCCTCATCATCTATTAAAAGAATTTTTTCATTACCATGGATTCGTTTTTTGGAATCTGCAGATTTTTGTGAATCTATGTATATGCCTGATGCG
>JAAEMD010000260.1 GCA_024225875.1 bacterium | reverse complement strand
TCTTCTCGTGTTTAGAAGGTTAAAGAAAAATGAAGCCAGTATGATGGAATTGGTAGACATGACGGATTCAAAATCCGTTGCCTTCGGGCGTGGCGGTTCAAGTCCGCCTACTGGTACCACTTTTGAACCCGTTGATTTTCAACGGGTTTTTTCTTTTCTGCAATGTGCTTTTTCTTAGTCACATCCATTTTTTTATAAAATTACCCCAAACTGTGACGATTTTTTGCCACAGTTCTGCTTCTGCTTTTTACTTGTCACAATGGTTATGAGTTGTTTTTGTCACAGCTCACTTATATTAGCTTGGATTCTTGTAAGCGATATTTCAGAGCCCCTCATAGAGCCTGTATCGTTAATTGATATTAATGACAACTTAGCTTTGTCAGATTCAATATCGAGTACTGATGAGTGCCATGTAAACCACACAGACCATAGCTTTATGTTATCGGATGAAGGCGGGATCATAACGTTTGATGACGACCACGGTGCGTCAGACTGGGGGTTTGATGATGCAGGTATCAGTGATAATACAGACTTTTAGGTTAGTGAAGGAATGTGGTGGATACCATTTTGGACAGGTGTTGCAACAATCATCTTCTTCGATGCGGTTTATTATCTGATCAAAGAAATTTTGAAAAGAAAATACACTTCAAATAAGAAATAGTTTGCACTAGATCTGACAATTACCCTTTTTTCAATCGGTGACTGTCAGTTTAGATTTGAGCAAAATTCTTCTCAGCAAATACAAAAAGTTGGTAATCAAATTCTCGTTAGTTAGTGTCCTTACCAAAGCTCACATCAGTGGGCTTTTTTTGTGCTTAAATCTGGTTACTGTTCCAATAAGGCCTGTTTTATATGTATTTACGACTTCGCCCAGTTTCTATCTTAAGTGCTTACTCATTTATTTCTCAAAGTGGGGTAATGTAAAGGCGTTAAAGGTCTGCTTTTAGTGAGGAACAGGTGGTCGGACAAACTTGTTTTTTTGTCCTTTTAAACGACTTGCTTGCGGTTGAACGTCCATTCATTAATGTGTTTGCTATATTGCAACTAC
The DNA here is from genome assembly GCA_024225875.1 of bacterium. Classification (GTDB taxonomy): domain Bacteria; phylum Margulisbacteria; class Marinamargulisbacteria; order JAAEMD01; family JAAEMD01; genus JAAEMD01. The sequence goes on along the minus strand of JAAEMD010000260.1, from coordinate 2,472 downwards.
ACCATAATAGAGCATGATTATTACTATAGATGTTACTACTAACGGTGAATATAAATATACCAACCACTTACGTATAGCTGAGACATGACCCTTTCGGTAAATTTTATAACTTTTAATTGAGTAATTAATAGCTGCAACAATGCAGGCTAAAAAGCTGATTGCAGCTAACCCTGACCAAATATTTTGAATGGCGAAAGAAAGAATAATGAGCCAGAAGATATAGGCAAGGTAGATCACTTAACTAGATTCCTTTCATAAACTTCAAATGCAATGTAACGCCTGCATTTGCGGTTGGTTTAGAACGCTGCGGAAAACCAGTCCGGCAAAATGCATTTGTTAGCATTCAAACCAGCTTGGTTAGAAGGTTTGCAGCTATTTCAGCGAATCCAGATATGTTTCGTATTTGTTCCGCTTTTTCCGAATTCGATTTGGCCGAATCATTAACCACCTTCATTAACGCGGCGAATTTGGCATAATCAACACCTGCTGGAATTGTTTCTTGTATCTCTTTATTAGTTAACTTAATTAAGCTTGATGCTTTATCAGAAAATTCTGAAAGCGATTCATCGCCTGCGTTCTCGATTATATCGTCCCAATAATCAGACATTTATTTATCTCCTGCATTTGAATTTAATACGTCTTGAATTGTGGTTACCAAAGAGGCCCCTTTCGCCGCGGAATTACCAAACTTCGCCAAATAGCCGTCAATTTCTGAGTCGATATCTGTCAAATCAATTCTTCCATTGCTTAAGTCTGCGACTTTTGATAAACTATCATTTTTTGCTTTATCAATGTCTACGGCCGACTGTAGTATGACCGTAATACTACTATTAGCACTAATCAGAAGATTGTACTCCGCTTGTAACTTTTCAATAATAAGACTTTTGCTGGCATAAAGTTGTTTTTTGAACTTAGCTCCTTCACTATATATTTCTTCTACCTTTCCTTTTATTCTATATAAATCCTGCGCTCCGAGCGGTGGCGCTGATGCTTTTGTTGTTGCAGCAGCGATTTGGTTAAAAAAGTTATCAATCGCTTCTTTTTCCAAATTGTCTATTTCAGAAACCTTTCCTTCAAAGTACTGGTTAATAAATCTTATATTTGACTCATGTAATAAAGTTATACCTGCAGTCACTTCTTTGTTTAGCGTCACCGACTCCTGAGGAATAGTGGCACAACCACTAACCATAATCAGCGCAGATAAAGCTATAGATCTAAATATTCCGTTTTTAATCATGTCTTGAACCCCAATTAAAATTCTCAACTTATACTAAAAGGTACTGTTATTATGGCGTATCAGGGCTTGGATTTGCAGATGCGATACTGGCTAGAGTCTCCTTGTAGGAGTATCCATTTTTTAAGCATATAGCCATGGCAATTAAGAGTTGCTTTATGATATCAAGCTCATTTGTTGCTGCACTGGCGGAAAAAATCACTTCGAATATTACCCAATTAATTATTAGAGTCTCTAATAGTCCATATATTCCATTAACAATCACGACCTTGTTGAGTGATAAAATATCGTTTTCTTTGTAATTTCGAATTAAAACACCTATGTAATAAAAAATACCAAATAATAGAAACACTAAGCCGATTGCCAGATAGGTTGTCGATTCGTTCATTTATTCCACCTCGCTAAAGAGAATCGAGCCATCATGATCAACTTGTGAAACATAAGCCTGATGAATCAAACCATTTGTATCTTTAAACTCAATTTTGTAATAGTTGTAATAGAAAAATAAGCCACAAACAGCTTTAACATCCTCTATTTTTTTTACTACTTGCCCTTTTTTTATTATCCCTATTTCTTTTCCTCGGCTGCAAAATAGCCCGCTCGGCGGAGATTGCCTGACATAAATATCACCTTCTGCTTTAAGTGACGCTGCGGTTGCCCACATAGAAAAGCCGTAAATCAATGCTGCGGATAAAAAAATATACTTTTTCAAGTGAAAAATCCTTTTTACTGAAATTAATATCTCAAATGGCAAAACATGCTAACAATTTAATAGTGCGTTCATCGCGCATATTTCTACCACACAACTGCTTACTTTTCTGATTGCTACTTCTTTATAAAATTAGCTAACTTTTTACTAGTTAACAAGGTATCTTAAAATTGGGAAATTGGTCTGACGATATATATACGCAAATAGCTCATTTTTAAGCTTAACAGTAACGCCTAAAATGGCATAAAGCCCGTGACTGCAAGTGTTTATCTTCAAGTAAATTATATAAAAAACTGTGACGATTTTTTGCCATTGTGACAACATTTTGTCACAGTAATAAAAAGTTAAATGTGAAAATATCAATGACTTGGGTTTTTATCTATGCTGTTACACAAATTCAAAATCCGTTGCCTTCGGGCGTGGCGGTTCAAGTCCGCCTACTGGTACCACTTTTGAACCCTAGCCAATTGGTTAGGGTTTTTTTATGTCTGAAAAAGCTACCAGCCATCAGCTGTCAGTTTTTAGCCGA
>JAAEMD010000259.1 GCA_024225875.1 bacterium | reverse complement strand
GACGTGTTTTTTTGTGTCTATTTTATTCTCAGGTCATTTTGTTTTTATCGGACAACAGTGTATTACTACTAATGAATATGACAAAAAAGCTAAAGAATTAAAAGATGGTCAAACCAGAATTAATATACAACTTCAACAACACGCAATTGCCGATGAAGAGTATGGTACCACTCTAACAACATTAATGGACTTAGCTTCTCGTGCCTACGAATTGTTTGAAAAATCTAAAGTAGATCAGAAACGAAAACTCATAAATTTTGTTCTTTCAAATCTGGAATTAAAAGATGGAAAATTAACTTTTGAAGTGAAGCAACCATTCGCAGGGATATTAAAAGTTATAAACAGTTCTAGCTGGCTGGGGTAGGAGGATTCGAACCCCCGAATGCCGAGACCAAAACCCGGTGCCTTACCACTTGGCGATACCCCATTAAAAATCAACTAATTTATTATATATTATTTCTTTTTATGTTTAAAGAAGCTTAAGCTGTGATACATCTTTACGTATTTTATCCTTAAGAACCTGATCTTCAGTTATTTTATAAGATTTCTTAAAGTAACTAAACGCTGTTTTCTTTTCATTTTTTTTCATATAAACAATCCCAATATTACGCAGCAAATAACTGTTATCAGGATCCATATCCAGAATATATTCAAGTTGTTTCAGGGCCATATCAAAGTCATTATCCGACATAAAAATATCAGCTAAGTACCTGTATGATTCTATGTGCTTATCATCTATTTCTATTATCCTGCTGAAAACTATTTTTGCTGAATCAAGTGTTGTTTTCGTTCCTTTGATCATATACAACCGGCCTAAATGATATAGAGCTTCAATATTATCAGGCTGATACTTTAATGTATCCTCACACTCCAGGATTTCCTGATCTACAATATTCGATTCATAAGTAACAACTTTACCACTATACTTTTTTATATGATCATCAAAAAAATGTTCTCTGTCATACTTTACAAGTATTTTACTATCTGAAACAGAAGATTTCTCCTGTCCTAAATCCTTAGTGTGTTCATTACACTTCGGGCATAGTAGAAGGTTATTTTTAAGTACTGCTTCAGATTCCAGCATAGCCTTCGAACATTTGGCACAATAACATACACCCATAATATTTCAGCTGTTTTTCTGCATTATATCTAATGCTTTGCCAGCTGCATTCTGCTCTGCTTCTTTTTTAGTTTTTCCGTTTCCTGTAGCCTGTAGCACTTCATTTTCGTTAATAATTTCTATATTAACTACAAATACCTTTTCATGTTCCGGACCCTCTTCCTTTATAACCGTATATTTTGGCAAATCCTGTTTCTTTTTTTGCATATATTCCTGAATAATTGTTTTATAGTCATAATTGCTGTTAATTGAAATCAAGTCAGACTCATACTTCTCCAGTAATCCCAGAAAAAAACTTTTAGTTACTTCCAGACCACTATCTATAAAACAAGCACCAAGTAAAGCCTCCATGGCGTTTGCCAGGTTAGATGTCCTTTTAGTTCCTCCGGTATTACGTTCACCATAAGAAAAAACAATATAGTTGCCAAGATCAATATCCTTAGCTATTTTAGCTAAAACCTTATCTGAGATTATCTGAGCTCTAATCTTCGTTAATTGTCCTTCATCAAAATCTGAAAATTTAAAATAAAGATATTCTGAGACAATCAGCTTCAGGACTGCATCTCCAAAAAATTCCAGCCGCTCATTATTTTTCACAGCACCCTTTTTACCCTTTGATCCGGCATATGAACTATGCGTTAAAGCATTAAATAATAAATGTTTTTGATTGAACCTGATACCTATTCTGTCCTCAAATTCAGCTGTTTTTTCTAAAAAAATCTTCTTCATAACTAACTATTATAACCTGTCCCTATGTCATCTTTTTATATAATAAATATCCAAGCTTAAAAATTTCGATATACAGCAGCCCTATACAATAGCCCAGACCCAGTCCAAGAAAAGTTCTGTAGATTGAGACTTCCAGTGGCGTATGGAAATGGCAGAAGGTATTAACAATAGATATCAGGGCCACTGATCCCATTATATTAAAAAACCACAGCCATTTTCTGGATATTCTTATATCTGCATATAAATAGGTAAATAATAAAAACGGGTATCCAATCAGGAACTCTTTAGTCCTTGGCCTTATAAAAAGAACGTCCTCCAGAAATTCCCGCATATAACTTTCAATTAACGGGATATGAAAGCTGATATAATTACCACTCCTTAAAATATAAATCACAACCAGAAGAATACAAACAAAAACTGATATTAGTGATGATGTTCTTATCGGTGAATAAAATAACCTTTTAAAAACATAGAAAAAGGATGATATCCTGTGCGGCCTCAAATAAAAATAAATACCAATAAAAATGAGTGGTGTAATAAATGATATTTTAACCCCGTAAAATCTATTAATCCCCAGGATATTATCGATATTAGATTTAAAGCCAACAATTAAAAAAGCTCCAATCAAACAAATACCCAGCATCTTCATAAGGTAACTTACAGAAGAAATCCAGCGATGAAATTTATCTCCAAATTTATTCTGCTGCGGGAACTGTGAAATAACAGCTACAGCCGGAAAGATAATGCTTGTACTTATTGTCATCAAACTACTCCAGTACGAAACTTTTTCCATCAGATAAAAACAAAAGAACAGCAGTACAAACACCGTATAAATAACAGCAAAGCGAAACAGGTTTAAAGGCACAAAATAATTTATCATCAGCAGTAAAACAGACAGTACACCAAGGCTTAATAAAAAGATCTCCCATACACGAGCCGGTATATATTCATCGATAGGTATTTTTTTAAGTGCTTCAATTTTAAACCCATACCTGGTCAAACGAGAAAAAATATCGTTAAAATATTTCATATTAAATTCAATAATATTCTGACCTTGATACTGATTAAAAAAAGGATGAATAAAAAGTATGCGCGCTCCACGCTCTTTAGCAGCTCGAACATACCTTTTAACTGCTTTTCCTACTGCAATTGATGCCATCTCACTATCAGAAATACTGTGAACCTTAAGCACTGATTCCGGCCTCATCATAGCTATTGTTTTAGCTCCCGCCTGATTCACAAATTCAATTAATCCAATATTGAATCCGCCTTCTGCAAGTTTCTTTTCAACAAATGATAATTTAGTAGAGTAGCCAAGTACATTTTCTCCTTTAAAAATAATAGTATTAACTCTCTCAAGGTTATATAAATTACTGAACTTCTGTCTTATTACTGCATCGCTTACCCGGTTACTGTTATGCAGTCTCAATATAACTGAAAATCCAAGGTCAGTCAGCTCCTTAACCAGGGTATCAGAGATACCCAGTCCTATTTGCAGCAAATCCTCTTCTTCATCACGTACCTCAAGGATATTCCATCTCCTTATACCACGAATATTTTCTTTACCAAACTCTGCATTCAGGAACCGCTCTATCCTTTCATAATCTTCTCTCTCATCAACTACTATATAGTAGCTGTCCGGCTTCACTTTCATTGTTTTATAAAGGTAAGATAATATCCGTCTGGTTGTATGACCAATTCTATAAAGATTCATTACCTCTGAACCCTTTAATAAGGTAGCCTTACCTTCATTCAAATAATCCTGGAGTGTATCTTCTTCAACTACAATCGAGCTTATTGAGACTTCTTCTTTGAGTCTATGTAAAAGTTCTTTCCTGTCTACATTACCTAATATAGACATCCTTTTTACTTCTCTATAAGTAAGAACCATTTCAACTTTATTGTTTTCTTTTTCAAAAACATGTCTTCTATAAGCTACACTTAAGCTCACCAGTATTGAGACCAGTATTAAGAAAAGCAACCCATACCTGACATACTTATTTCTTAAAATCATATTTACCCCCTTTGCCGCAATAGATTAGCACGAATAAAGCGATCTATATCTCCATCCATTACATTCGATATACTGGAGGTTTCTTCACCTGTCCTTAAATCTTTTACCAGTTTATAAGGATGAAAAACATATGAGCGTATTTGATTTCCCCACGCAATATCCCTTGTTTCACCCCTTATTTCATGCAGTTTTTCTTTATGCTGGACCTCCATCAATAAAATTAAACGAGATTTCAATATAGTCAAAGCAGTCTCTCTGTTAGAGAGCTGAGACCTGTTACTTTGTGACTGTGCAACAGTACCTGTAGGTGTATGGGTAATTCTAACCGCTGAGTCCGTTTTATTTACATGCTGGCCACCGGCACCAGAGGCTCTGAAGGTATCTATTCTTAAATCCTTTTCATCTATCTGCATACCGGAAAAATCCTTATCTATCCTGGGCACAACATCAACTGCCGCAAAAGATGTTTGTCTCTTATTATTTGCATTAAATGGAGACTGCCTGACAAGCCTGTGTACACCTGTCTCATTCTTAAGATATCCATAGGCATAGGAACCTTTTACTACAAAGGTGACAGACTTAATCCCGGCCTCATCACCATAAGTCTGATCAACAACTTCACAGGTATAGTCCTTTTTTTCACACCATCTGATATACATCCTGAAAAGCATCTGCACCCAGTCCTGGGCATCTGTACCTCCCGCACCAGAGTTCAAACTGAAAATACAGCTGTAAGTATCATATTTTTCAGATAGTACTGATTTAATTTCCAGACTTTCTACTTTAGATTGCAATTCATTAAGAGAGTTAATGGTTTCTGACAAATTACTATCATTTTCCTCTTCCTCCAGCAAATCTATAAAAACCTGAGCATCTTCAAATAACACGTCTATAGACTCATATTCTTCAACTATATTTTTCAACCTGTTCAACTTTCCAAAGATATCCTGAGCCTTAGTATTGTCCTCCCAAAAACTATTCTGGCTTATTTCCTGCTCTATTTTCCTGATATCTTCTCTAACTGCTGCTATCTCAAAGATAGCCTCCAAGCTGATAGAATTTATCTTTATATGCAGCGTATTTTTGTTTTAATTCATACAACATTTTTTATACTTCCTTCCTGAACCGCAGGGGCATAATCCATTTCTGCCAACTTTATTTGTCTGCTTTTTTGAAGAAAAATTATTTGCTTTGCTTTGATTATAATACATAGGTGTTGAGGCTGATAAATCTTCAGGTTCGTACTCTTCTTTTTCTAACAAAACAGATCTGTTAATCATCTCCAGGCTTTCTTCAGCCAGAGTTAGCAGCATAACCTGGAACATTCCAAAACCTTCCATTTTATATTCAACCAGAGGGTCTCGCTGGCCCCAGGCACGCAGCCCTATCCCCTCTCTTAAAACATCCATATTATGAAGCTGATCCATCCACTGTCTATCAAGCATGTTAAGTAAAACACGTTTTGAAACATATTCATCAAAAACACCATCAGCATATTCAGCTTTACGAAAAAGATAAAATTTGTAAAAAGCTTTTTTTAAAGCCTTAACCTTACTTTCTTTATCCTGTTCAGAATCAATCACTTCTTTTATATTATTTAAAGGAAAGATCTTACGCATCTTTTGAGTAAAACACTCAAATGCTGCTGTTGCCTTTTCATCTATACTATTATTTTCAAAAAACTCCATTACTCCAGCATCTACTACCTTTCCTGTAAATTCTTGAACTTTACCATCCAGGTTCTTCTTTTCAAGAATTAATCTACGCATACCATATATAGTTGTACGCTGTTTATTCATTACATCATCATATTCCAGAACCTGCTTCCTTATAGAAAAATAATATTTCTCAACCTTTCCCTGAGCTTTTTCAATTGATCGGGAAATAATACTATGCTCAATTGGCGTATCATCAGGCATGCCAAGCGTTTCCATAATTTTAGCTATACGATCAGAACCAAACAGTTTCATCAAATCATCTTCCAGAGACACATAAAATCTCGAAGCACCTGGATCACCCTGTCTACCTGACCTTCCCCTCAACTGATTATCAATACGTCTTGCCTCGTGTCTTTCACTGCCAATAACAAATAAACCACCAGCTTCTTTAACACCTTCTCCTAAAACAATATCAGTTCCACGTCCTGCCATATTAGTAGCAATCGTAACACTTTTTTTCTGCCCGGCCTTAGCAATAATCTCAGCTTCCCGTTCATGGTGTTTGGCATTCAACACATTATGAGGAATACCTGACCTTTTGAGATATTCAGAAAGCAGCTCTGAAGTCTCTATAGCAATAGTACCAACCAGAACAGGCTGTCCTTTCTTATAAAGTTCTTTTATCTCTGCCACTATAGCTTTATATTTTTCCTCTTTGCTTTTATAAATAACATCCGAATGATCTTTCCTTACCATAGGCATATTGGTAGGTATCGCTGCCACTTCCAGACTATATATACTTTCAAATTCAGCCGCTTCTGTTGCTGCTGTACCTGTCATACCAGCCAGCTTTGGAAACATCCTGAAATAATTCTGAAAAGTAACACTGGCTAATGTTTGACTTTCATCTCTTATAGTTAAACCTTCTATAGCTTCTATAGCCTGATGCAGACCATCCGAATAACGACGACCTTCCAGAATACGTCCGGTAAATTCGTCAACTATCATTACTTCTCCATTTTTAACTACATAATCCACATCTCTTTTAAATAAGTACCGGGCCTTTAAACATTGAGTTGCAATATGAGCGATCTGCATATTCTTAACAGAATAAACATTATTAACACCCAGGTTCTGCTCAATTTTAGAGATACCTGTTTCAGTCAAAACTACATTCTTATGCTTCTCATCAACAGTAAAATGATCTTCTTTTTTTAAAAGCCCTGTCATTTTTGCGATCTTAACATATTTTGAAGTTGAGTCACGAACAGGTCCGGATATTATTAGAGGGGTCCTTGCTTCATCAATCAGGATACTGTCAACTTCATCTATGATCGCGTAATATTTTCTATTCTGACAGCAGCTTTCCAGATCAGAAGCCAGGTTATCCCTTAAATAATCAAACCCGAATTCATTATTTGTTCCATAGGTTATATCACAGTCATATGCAACTCTACGTTTTTCAGGAGACATATCATTTTGAATAACACCTACAGTCAACCCTAAATATTTATAAACTGCTCCCATCCATTCACTATCTCTTCTTGCCAGATAATCGTTTACTGTAACAACATAAACGCCCTTTCCTTCCAGAGCATTCAAGTACGCAGCAAGTGTAGCAACCAGCGTTTTACCTTCACCTGTTTTCATTTCTGCAATTTTGCCTTCATGTAATACGATGCCACCTATAAGCTGGACATCAAAATGCCTCATACCAAGGGCACGTGAAGCAGTCTCTCTAACAACTGCAAACACTTCCGGCAATATATCGTCCGGAGTCTCTCCATTTGACAACCTGTCCTTGAATTTTGGAGTCATGGCTTTCAGTTCTTCTTCGGAAAGTTTTTTTATTTCAGGTTCCAGGTCATTAATTTTATCAACTATCGGCTGATATTGTTTGATAAGTCTCTTGACTGGGTCACCCATCATTAGCTTTATAATTGTTTGTATTGCATTCATATTTTTTCTTTCTGTGCAGTTATTTTTTATAAAAGTCTTTTACAATTTATAAATATTTCAGGTATTTTGCAATATAGCTGGTACAAATTGAACTGTCCTTTTAAATGCCTGAGTGCTGTGTACTGGCCGTACATTAACGAAGTCATTTGAAAACGTCAGTGTCGGACATTTTACTTTGGATCAGCTATAATCACATTATATAAAAAATTAGTTCAAATTAACATCAGGTATTCTTTTGTAACTAAAAAAATATTATTATTTATTTATGTGCTTAACAAAAGAACAGCTTAACCGTTATAAACAACAGTTAATAATAGATGAGATTGGTATTTCAGGCCAGAAAAAAACTCCTTAACTCTAAAGTACTGATAACTGGCACAGGCGGCCCGGGTTCTGCTTCTACACTCTATCTAACAGCAGCAGAAACCGGTCTTTTAGGAATTGCCGATTCTGATCAGGTTGAAATCTCCAATCTGCAAAGACAAATAATTCACTCTACAGCTAACATAAGCAAACTAAAATCACTATCAGCAGCAGAAAAAATTTTATCTTGAAACCCGCATACAAAACTTATACAGCATAACCTTAGAGTAACGGAAAATACAATTTAAGATTTGATCATAAAATATGACTTTATCATCGAGGCAACCGACAATTTTGAGTCAAAATTTCTAATCAATGATACTTGTGTAAAACTCAAAAAACCTTTTTCACATGCAGGAGTAAGAGAGTTTAAAGGCCAGTCACTTGTTATGCGTATCCTGAGGCTATTTATATCAGATTGAAAAACATTTAAATTTATCAGTATTTATAGCTGGTACAAATTACAATGTCCGTTTAAATGACTAAGTGCTGTGTACTGGCCGTACATTAACGAAGTCATTTGAAAACTTTAAGTGTCGGACATTTTATTTTGGATCAGCTATAGCTGGTACAAATTACAATGTCCGTTTAAATGACTGAGTGCTGTGTACTGGCGTACATTAACGAAGTCATTTGAAAACGTCAGTGTCGGACATTTTATTTTGGATCAGCTATATATTAAACAAAAAACTTTATATCTGTTATCTGTTCTATATTATTGATTATTTTTATAAATAAACCAGAATGAAGGAAAAGTATTGTATTTTCATTAGTCATCTGCATTTTATACAAATTATAGTCTATTTTTTCTATACTCTCATTATATGATTCCGGCAGGTGTACACCACCGGTTTCACAACTTAATGTAAGACCTTGAGACTCCATAAACTGCATATAATAATGGCCTTTGTGATCAGAAATAATCATTTATTCCCCTTTTAAATCCTCATTTATATTTTCGAAAAAAATATAAAATAATTGCATCAACTTTTATCTATACATAAAAATGATATAGCTGGTACAAATTGAACTGTCCTTTTAAATGACTGAGTGCTGTGTACTGGCGTACATTAACGAAGTCATTTG
>JAAEMD010000258.1 GCA_024225875.1 bacterium | reverse complement strand
AAGTTAAAAATTGCTGTTTGGGAGGTTCTCTATGCTTCTACTACAATTTTAACACCTGACAAATCCTTTTTTGAGCTAACCGCGGGGTTTGAGGGTTATTTCATCATATAAATTGAACCTGCAATCACTACAAAAAAAAGGCCCATTATAATGTAAAAAATTGAAGTGAAGTTATTTGGTTTTACAGTATTTATTTTATAATATTTATTAACATCAGAAATAATTTGGGGCAGTATTGAATGTTTTGATTCTTTCAGTTTAATGTGCCCTGTTCCCGTCCACGACTGAATTGCGACTTGAAGAATGGTATTTGTTGAGGTTAAATTAATCATAGATAATTTTTCTTCGAAAGGTAAATTATTTTTTTTGAGTGCAAAGTGCAAAGCGTTTCTGAAAGACTCATCATGTATTCCGATTATGGTATATCCTTTCATTTGGAACCATAAAAAGGTGAAAAGGAAAATTAACATTGTTAAGAGTAGATAGGGGATAAACCAAAAATTATCCGAGGCTTCTGTGGGAAGTAATTTTATAATATCAAAAAGGGTAGGAGAAAAGATCATTAGCATTATTGAATAACTATATTTAGAATGGAATATGATCGGTTTTTTTGTAAAAAGGACTTTAGTTCCAATAAACAAACAATTTATAGCTATCAGTGCTAATAAGAATGAAAAATATAAATCCATCAAATATCTCCTAAGAATTTTAATAGTGAAAGTCTTGTTTAATCGGATAGATCCTAATTATTTATGTTCGGAAACAACTGGTCGACCATTCCTCTGATTTTTACTTTTGTTTTTTCATATATTTTTGTGGTAAGAGCCCAGCCGGCTCTAGGAGCCTCATATAGTGCCTCTCCAATTTTATTTCCATTTTTGTAAACAACTATCTTTCCGTAAGCCATGTAGAGAATAAAATCCCAAGACCATTTCCCTAAATATGTAGATGTAAGTTCACATGAGTCTTCTGGTGAACCAGCTGGTATTATTTTTACGTTAAATCCTTTTTCTTTAAGCAATGATTTATATGCTGGCAAAAATTCATCATTAACAGTTGGGTCTTCAATTACACAAATTTCTCCAGTGTATTCCTGGACACCTTCAACCGGTGTTACAGTGTATTTAACCGAACAACCACCTATAAAAAATAGGGAACAAATAGCCAGCATAATTAATTTTCTCATGGTTTTAATCCTTGTCTTTTTTTACAGCCTCAATAGTAAAAATTACCCCGCCCACTTCATCCAGGCCATTGAAGCAAAAAAAACCAGTGTAGCCAAAAGCACAATTACGGTCAGTGGGCGATTTGTAAACTTTCCCACCCATACACGTCTCCCGTTAAGAATCAGTAAAGCAAAGGCAAGCAGAGGCATGAATAATGCCCCGATCACTGCGTAAATCTTCTGCACTTCTTTGAAGCTCATGAAAAGACCAAGCATGGGAATGAACCCAATGGCGAACAGATAGATGCGGTAGGGTGCAGATTTTGTGATATTTTCTGATGAAAACAAATCAGTTGGTTTGATAAACAGCCTCCATATATCAACGAACAAATATGGAACAGCCTGCCAGACACCGAGCAAACTGCTGAAAATTGCACTGAATGCACCAATGAGAAAAAGCCAGCGTCCCACAATTCCAAGTGGTTTTTCTAAACTGTCAGCCAGTGTGATTAACAATCCTGTGCCTCGTCCTTCTATTTCTATGGTGCTGCCTATAATCACCATAGCCACACCGAAAAGAACCGTTATACTCGATAAACCAGTTTTTAAAAATTGACATAGAATTGCAATGTCAGTTATTATCTCCATGCTAATAACAAGCTTTATATTTGAGCGAGGGTGTGGTCTTATGTCGCCCCCATGGTCTTAGATTCATATGTTTAGTT
>JAAEMD010000257.1 GCA_024225875.1 bacterium | reverse complement strand
TAGAAGATCTGCCAGATAAACATGTTGATACTGGTGCAGGTTTTGAACGTTTAGTTGCTTATTTAGAAAATAAAACATCTGTTTATGATACTGACCTGTTTTATCCTGTTATAAAAAGAATAGAAGTTTTAACAGGTATACCTTATAAAGATGCAGAGGATGGTATGCCGCATAGAGTTCTAGCAGACCATATTCGTACAGTTACATTTGCGATAGCAGATAATGTTTTACCCTCAAATGAGGGTAGAGGATATGTTTTACGCCGATTAATCAGAAGAGCATTGCGCTATGCTCAAAAACTGGGTATGCATGAGCCGGTACTGTATAAGCTGGTAAAAACTGTAATATCTATTATGTCTGATTATTTAGAATACCTTCCTGAAAGGCAGGAGTTCATTGAAAATCTGGTTAAGGCTGAAGAGGAAAGCTTTTTACGGACCCTTGATGCCGGTCTTATTATTTTTGAGCAGATTGTTTCGAATATTAAACAACAGAATAATGATGAAATTTCTGGAAAAGAAGCCTTTAAATTATATGATACATATGGTTTTCCTCTGGACTTAACTGAGGTGATGGCACGAGAGCAGTTTTTGACTGTTGATGTAGAGGGTTTTAATAGTCAACTGGAGAAACAAAAGGAAAGATCAAGGCAGGGAAGGAAGAAAGAAGAGTATACAGGTGCCAGGGCACCAGCAGGCGGTGAAGCAAGGCTGGTCAGTAATGAAAACGACAGGCTTGGTATGGCACGTCATCATACAGCTACTCATCTGCTTCATTCAGCTTTAAGAGAAGTTCTTGGTAAACATGTTTCTCAATCAGGCAGTCTTGTTGATATTGACAGGTTAAGATTTGACTTTTTACATTATAGAGCTCTGACTAAAGAGAACCTGCGGGAAGTTGGAGATCTCATAAATAGAAAAATTTCAGATCATTTAAAAGTCGATATATTTCCCATGTCTTTAAAAGAAGCAAAAGAAATGGGTGCCTTATCTTTTTTTGGTGAAAAATATGATGAAATTGTTAATGTAGTTAAAACAGGTAGTTTTTCTATGGAGTTATGTGGGGGTACACATGTTAATAATACTGCTGACATAGAAAAAATTAAAATTATTTCCGAAACTGCAATAGCAGCAGGAACACGTCGTATTGAAGCTGTTTGCGGTAAAGAAAATATAGAAAAATATGAGCAGAAAAAGAAGACTGAATTAATCATAAAGATAAAAGGACGTTTGAAACACATTGAATCGGGTATTCAGCAGATAAAAGAATATGAACCATATATATATGAGGTTGATTATAGTGCGCTGGAGGATAGAGCCCTGGCAGATTTGGAAGAGTTGGAAAACAGGAGTTTACAGGATGGTAAGTTATTAGATAAGAGGCTGGCTAAAATTAAGAATAAGCAGGCAGGAAAATATATGAAAGATCTTTTAAATGAAATAAGATCTGTTAATAACAGGGGTTTTGGGATTTTTTGTAAAATGATGGATAATTATGATATGCCAATGCTCAGAACGTTATCAGATAATATAGTACAGGCCAGGGATAATGTGGTTATTATTCTGGCGGCCAGTAAAGGTGATAAGGGATTATTCCTTGTCCGTATCCCTGGAAATAAAATAAATCTTAATGCTGTTGATATAATTAATGAATTAACTTCGCTGGCTGGCGGCGGCGGTGGTGGCCGTCCTGATATGGCACAGGCAGGCGGAGCGAACCCTGATAAAATACCAGGAGCTTTGAGTAAAGTTGAAGAATTTATTATTGAGAACAGCTAGTATATTTTTATGACATATAGAGCCCTGTGTCTTGATTATGGTGAAAAAAGAATCGGTGTTGCCATTTCTGATCCATTAAATATTACAGCCCAGAGCCTGCCATTTATCCTGAACTCAAAAGATACTATTGACTGTATTGATAAAACATTAACTGAATATAATGTAAATAAAATAATAATAGGTTTGCCAAAAGATCGGGATGGTGGAGATAGTAAGAAAGCGCTTGAAGTAAGAAGTTTTGCCGAAAAACTTCAGGGTAAGATAAAATGTGAAATTATATTTCGTGATGAAAGATACTCGACAGTGGCAGTAACTAAACATTTAATTAAAGCTGGTGTTAAGCGTAAGAAGAGAAAAAAGGTAGTAGATAGTAATGCTGCGGCATTTATTTTACAGGGTTATCTGGATTCTAAGGCTTAAGTAGGGCTTGCTGACGCAGCCCAGCAAACCATGTTCACAGGCACAAAATAAAGGTAAAATAAGAGTATTCCAAAACAGGAAAATAAAAGAAAGTGCAAAGCTTTAATGGGATTATGTACCAAAAGCATGCACTTGAAAGAAT
>JAAEMD010000256.1 GCA_024225875.1 bacterium | reverse complement strand
CCGCTAATTACACTTTCATTGATTCAAATAAATGCTTTAAATCTCACCATCTTTTATCTACATGACAGCCATATTTTTGTCTTGATATAGCTGATCCAAAATAAAATGTCCGACACTGACGTTTTCAAATGACTTCGTTTATGTACGGCTGCTACACTGCACTCAGTCATTTAAACGGACATTTCAATTTGTACCAACTATATTTCTGCCAGATACCCTGTTGCCGGCATACTTGCTACTGTTATTACCGGTATCTCTGGCTTGCTTCATCTACTGCGATTGCTACTGATAAGGGCTTGCATTTTGTGTGCTCTATTGTCTGCAGCTCATCAAATTGCATTATATAGCTGTTCCAGAGTAAAATGTCTGACACTAAAGTTTTCAAATGACTTCGTTTTTGTACGTCAGTACACTAAGCACTGCACTGCAGTGCACTCAATCATTTAAAATCTCAAATAACAGGAGGCTTTATTATAATGTTTAAAATTATTTCCAATTCGCAAAGGTGCAATGTAACTTTCAAAATGAAAAAATACCTGGATCAGTATGAAAAGGACCGGAACAATTTAGTATCCGGCATATTCAGTGATACGCTAAACACAATCAAGTTGTCAGGTGATTTTGGAGAAAAAGAAGCAATCTGTTATTTGCTGAGTATAATCACAGGTAAAATGCAGGTTAACGTTTCGGTTTCTTCCATACTCTTAAAGCATCCTTTTAAAGAACTTTTTGATCATGCTTATAATTTATGTCCACAACTAGACAGACAAAGCCTGGTACAGGATAACATGGCAAATGTAATTTCAGATCTTTTGGAAAATGAAATACATAAAACTCTGGAACAGAAATATGAAGTTTTAAATGCCAGTCAATACAAGATTTTATTGGAGATGTTGAAAATATATGATTTGCCTTCTTTTACTAAAAAGCAGTGCTCTTCTGATCTGAAAGACCTGGCCGCTGAAGCTCTGGCAAAAATTGATAAGGCTGAATCTTTGACATTATTGAGGTTTATTTTAAATAAATTTAATAACTACGACCCAAAAGACATTAGCAATCTTTATATTCAAGAAGCTATAGATAAAATTGAAAAATTTTCAGTCGGAAAATCAGATCAATATAGAACTTATGATTCTATTAATGACATGTTAGATTTTCTGTGTAAAACTGAAATTGATGAGGATGTACTGAAATTTTTTGAATCCAGAATAGAATGTCTTTCCAGTGTATTGATTAACACTCTAAAGTCTGTACAGGATAAAAAACAAAAACATATATTAGTCGTATTATCAGGAAAGTTAAAATTAAAAAAATCTTTACCTGTATTAGTAAATTTCAAAAGTGTGGATTATGTTGAAGTTTTTCTGAATAATTATTTACAACAGTGTTGCTGCAAAAATTCTGAATATACTGGTTATATGCAGTGTTTGAAGACCCTTAACGAAAGCTTGAAAGCCAGTGGGGACGAGAAATTAAACCCAAAAATAAGCGGCAATTTTTTTGATAAAAATATTGATTTTATTCAAAAAAAATCGATAACTGGGAAAAAAACACTTTTTCAAATTCATTTTTTAAAAGAAATTCTAACTTTAGCTGATTATTACGGGTATAAAGATGTTGTAAATAAAATTATACTGTTAAATCACGATAATAAATGTGCTGAAGCAATCGCCAGTCATTGTTCAAAAAACAATATTGATGCTGCTGATAGTCTACTGAAAGTCTTAGAGCAAAGATTAAGCCTGGCTAATCAATCCAAACCTGATGTTAGTATGACTATAAATGCGATATATAAATTATCTTCCAGTGAAAAAAAAGATATTAATTTAGATATTTTATATGCTTACTACAACCATATGAATGGCAGTTCTAAGATCAGTTTAGATCGACTAAAAAATAAACGTGAAAAAAACAAAGTACAAGACGAGTTACAAGATGTATTACAAAATAATAACAAGTGCTGTGTCATATCCTAAGATTTTTTGAATAAAAGGTACGTTTAAAACTATAGATTTTTAACTCTTTGTGATAAGAAAATGCTCAACATCCATAGCAGCCATGCATCCTGTTCCTGCAGAAGTAACAGCCTGGCGGTATTTGCTGTCCTGGACATCACCGCAGGCAAAAACACCCTCAATACTGGTTTTAGTTGAGCCGGGATGTGTTTTTATATACTTTGTGTTGTTTAGTTCTATTTGATTATTAAGGAAACCTGAATTTGGTAAATGGCCGATAGCATAGAAAAGACCGGATATGTCCATTACGGACTCTACCTCTGTTTTTATGTTTTTTATTTTCACCTGGGTTAAGCTGTCTTCTCCATATAGCTCCAGAGGTACGCTGTTCCATAAGATATCTATTTTATCATTTTTATTTAATCTATCCTGCATGACTCTGGAAGCTCTCAGAATATTCCTTCTTACCAGCATAGTTACTTTGCTGGCAAATTTTGTTAAGTACAAGGCCTCTTCTACAGCAGAATCTCCTCCCCCAACAATTATAAGATGTTTATTTCTGAATACCGGCAACCCACCGTCACAGACAGCACAGGCTGAAACTCCTTTTTGCCATAGAGCTTCCTCTCCTGGTAGATTAAGTTTTTTTGCGGTAGCCCCTGTTGCAATAATTATTGAGTGGGCTGAGGTTACTTCATTATTGCAATAGACCTTAAATGGTCTTTCGGACAGATCTACTCTGTCTACGGTCATAGTCTTGATAGTAGTACCATTTTTGATTGACTGCTCTCTCATTCTATCCATAAGATCAAAGCCGCTGATACTCTCAGGAAAGCCTGGAAAGTTTTCGATATGTGTGGTTGTGGTTAACTGCCCACCGGGCATTACACCGCCTGCCATTTCTCCTTCAAACATCAGTGGAGACAGTCCTGCACGAGCAGTATAGATTGAAGCAGTATGACCAGCAGGTCCTGAACCAATGATTATTACTTTTTCTATTCCCATTTAATTTACTCCTTTAAGCCTGTATTAAGATATTACATCTTGAAAAAATCTAAAATGTTTTCGGATTGATCAGCACCGGGTGATACTTTTTTTCTTTTGAGTGGATCTTCCTGCCTGGGCTCTCTTCCTCTCCAGTACTTTTCTTTGGTGACAAATTTTGAAGAAGCTAACTCAGAAGCACCTTCACCTGTTTTCCAGTTTACTTTTCTTTCTACCAGTCCTCTGGCGGCTGGAAACTTTTGAGGTGTTATATTGCCAATAGAGAATGCTTTTTTCATAAAATTTCTCCATATTAAGGCCGGGATCCAGCCGCCTGTAATTTTAGTCATAGATGAATTATCATCATTACCAACCCATACGGCACAAACCATTTGAGGTACGAATCCGATAAACCATGCATCACGGTAATCTGATGTTGTGCCTGTTTTTCCTGCAATCGGTCTTGGCAGGTTAGCGTTACGGCCAGTACCAAACTTTACTACACCCTTCATCATATCCACCAGTACAGCGATTAGATTTTCATCAAATACTTTTTTCTCCCTTATTTCGTGTTCATAAAGTAGATTGCCGTCTCGATCTTCGATTTTAATAATACCGGAAGGCTCTACTCTTCTTCCTGAATTAGCAAAAACACCAAAAACAGATGCCAGTTCAAGCATAGTAACTTCATTAGCACCCAGAGGAAGGGAGAGTACGGGCTTTAATGGTGAGGAGATACCCAGTGTCTTGGCGACTCTGACCACATTAGCAGGACCAATTAAATGATTAAGTTTAATAGCTGCGACGTTTACTGATTTTTCAAGAGCAACCCTTATAGGAATATTACCAAGATACTTTTTAGTATAGTTAACAGGAGCATACGGACCTTCTATTGTATTAAATGTTACCGGGCTGTCATCAATGAAATTTCCAGGTGAAAAACCTTTCTCAAGTGCAGCTAAATAGACAAATGGCTTAAAGGCTGACCCGGGCTGTCTCTTTGCCTGTGTGCATCGGTTGAACTGGTTGTTAATAAAATCAACTCCTCCAACCATTGTTTTAATATAACCTGTGGCAGGTTCTAATGCTAATATTGCAGCCTGAGTGTAGCTCAGGCTTGGGACTCTGCCTGTCTTTCGTATCCAGCAGGGTTTTTTTCCGTAATCAATGTATTTTTCGATAACTTTTTCTGCTTCTTTTTGCATATCATAATTTAGAGTAGTAAATACTTTGATACCTGATGTGTATACAGCTTCATCTCCATACATATCAATCAGCTGCTTGATAATGTGAGAAGTAAAATAAGGTGCTTGATAACGGAACTTCTTTCTTTTTGTTATAATAATATCTTCTGCATAAGTATTTTTAGCCATTTCTTTAGAGATTATTTTGAGCCTTGCCATTCTATTTAAAACAACTTGCTGCCTTGTTTTAGATAAAGAAAAATTCTTTACAGGGCTGTAAAGTTCTGGTCCTTTCAGCATTCCGACAAGCATTGCTGATTCGGCAAGGCTGAGTTTACTTGCGGGTTTGCCGAAATATAACTGGGCAGCAGATTCAATGCCATAGGCGTTATGGCCCCAGTAGACTTGATTTAAATACATTTCCAGAATTTCTGTTTTTGTATATTTCCTTTCAATCTGGACAGCCAGTATCATTTCTGCGAGCTTACGAGCAAGTTTTTTCCTTCTATGAAGGAACAGGTTCCGTGCCAGCTGTTGAGTAAGGGTGCTGCCGCCCTCAACAAAACTTCTTGCCAGTATGTCTTTATAAACTGCTCTTAAAATGCCTTTAAAATTAAGACCATAATGAGAATAAAAATCAGTGTCTTCCATCGCTATTACTGCTTCTTTTAAAACAGGTGATATTTTTTCAATTGGAATAAGAATACGATTTTCCTCCTGATGAAGTTCAGCAAGCACTGTTTTCTCATCATCAGCATATATTTTGGTTGTTTCGTATGGAATATAGGTGCTGATAGCATCAACATCGGGCAGGGTCCGGGAAATTCTAAAAACAATAATGCTGAATATCAATATCCAAACCGCAAAAAGGATAGAAGAAAACAATAAAACCTTATTAAGAAAGTGCTGTATTTTTTTTCTTCGGTTTCGTGATGACTGATGTGCGGCTCCAATGGAGCGTGAAGAGGCTCTATTTACCTTGCCTATATGTTGCCGAGAACGAAAAATCACCTTGAATCACCTTTCTAAAATTGCTATATTTGATCTTGAATCAATATTTATTTGTAAATATTAAAAATATATTATCAGTCATAGATTGTAATTTAAAGAGTTTTTAAACTAAAATTGTTTTTTTTTAATAAATTTATTGAAATTATCAGGGTATTATATAAAAAATGGATGATAAAAAAGAGATATTTTTGCGCGGTATAGAAGAAATAATTCCTGGAGACTCATTAGAATCACTCTTTGCAGGTAAGTCTTTAAAAATAAAATGGGGGGCAGATCCTTCTGCGCCTGACCTGCATTTAGGTCATATGGTTGTCTTGAAAAAGATACGTTTATTACAGGATATGGGGCATCGGGTTCAGTTCCTGATCGGTGATTTTACGGCAATGATCGGTGATCCTACAGGTAAATCAGAAACAAGGAAATCTATTTCAGCTGAAGTCGTAAAGAAAAATGCCATAACTTATCAGGAGCAGGTATTTAAGATTCTGGATAAAAATAAAACAGAGATAGTGTATAACTCTCAATGGTTAAATAAAATGTATGCCAGGGATATTATAGAGTTATCTTCAAAATATAATGTTGCCCGTATGCTGGAAAGAGATGATTTTAATAAAAGGTATAAAAATCAACAGTCGATATGTATCAGTGAATTTATGTACCCTTTATTACAGGGGTATGACTCTGTGTTTCTGGAGAACGATATTGAGATAGGAGGCACTGATCAAAAATTCAATTTACTAATCGGACGATATTTACAAAAAGAATATGGTAAAAAGACTCAGATTGTTATTACAGTGCCGATTTTAGAGGGTTTGGACGGGGTACAGAAAATGAGTAAGTCTCTTAATAACCATGTAGGTATTATGGAGAGTCCAAACCAGATTTTTGGTAAATTAATGTCTATTCCTGATACGTTAATTATTCGTTATTTTCGGTTGTTAACAGAGCTTGCAAAAGAAGAGATAGATAAGTTTGAACAAGATATGAAGAACGAAAGAGTTAATCCAAGAGATATAAAGGAAAAACTGGCTCTTTATTTAATTGAATTTCTTTATTCTCAAAAAGATGCTCAAAATGCCAGTGAAGAATTCAAAAGAGTTTTTGCAAAAAAAGAAAATCCAGATGATATGGTAATAATAAATGTTAGTAACAACATGGAGTTGCGATTAGATGAATTTATTGTAAATAATAAAATTATTGCCTCTAAAAAAGAAGTCAACCGTTTGATTAAACAGGGAGCGGTTTCAATTAACGGTCAGAATATTTTAGATCAGTTCTATAAGTTTGTGCCTGAAAATGATCAAGTTCTAAAGATAGGGAAGCGAAGGTTTTATAAAATCCAATGCAATCCATAAGAGAATGAAAAGAAAAATATTAGTTACAAGTGCTTTACCTTATGCCAATGGAGACATCCACCTGGGTCACATGGTAGAGGTTATACAAACAGATATCTGGGTTAGATTTCAGAAGATAATGGGTAATACCTGCTATTATGTATGTGCTGATGATACACATGGAACCCCTGTAATGATGACAGCACGGAAACTGGGTATCCCGCCTGAACAATTAATAAAAGAAGTTCATAAGTCACATATAAAGGATTTTCAGGGTTTTTATATAGAATTTGATAATTACTATTCCACAGAATCGGAAGAGAATAAAGAGCTTTCTGAATATATATATAATATGGCTGCAAAAGAAAAAGCCATATATGAAAAAGAAATAGATCAGCTTTTTTGTATCAACTGTAAAATGTTTTTGCCTGACCGCTTTATAAAAGGGATATGCCCTGTATGTAAAGCAGATGATCAGTATGGAGACTCCTGTGAGCATTGCTCATCAACCTATAACGCAGCAGATATGATTGATCCTTTTTGTGTAGAATGTAGTAATAAACCAGAAATAAGGAAATCGAATCATTACTTTTTCAAGCTGTCTGCTTTTAAGGAAAGGGTAGAAGACTGGATTAATCAGGAGCATGTGAAGCCGGAAATAAGAAACAAGTTAAGAGAATGGTTCGATCAGGGTATCAGGGACTGGGATATATCACGGGATGCACCTTATTTTGGTTTTAAAATACCAGGTACTGCAGATAAGTATTTTTATGTCTGGATGGATGCACCAGTCGGATATATTGCAGCTACCAGAAATTTGTGTGAAAAAAAGGGTTATAATTTTGATGATATCTGGCGTAACGGTAAATTTGAAATATATCATTTTATAGGAAAAGATATACTGTATTTTCATACACTTTTCTGGCCGGCAATGTTAATGGTTTCTGGTTTCAACCTGCCAGCAAAGGTTAATGTTCATGGGTTTTTAACAGTAAATGGTACCAAGATGTCCAAGAGCAGAGGTACCTTTATTAATGCCTCTAAATACCTTGAATATTTGAACCCTGAATTT
Source organism: bacterium (assembly GCA_024225875.1). GTDB lineage: Bacteria > Margulisbacteria > Marinamargulisbacteria > JAAEMD01 > JAAEMD01 > JAAEMD01. Next base: position 18,905 of record JAAEMD010000256.1, on the reverse strand, counting down.
TTGAGATATTACTATGCTTCCAAGCTTACTTCTTCTATTGATGATATTGATTTTAGTATTGAGGATTTTGTTTATAAGGTAAATGCGGATATTGTTAATAAAGTTGTTAATATAGGTAGTCGTTTAGGGTCGATTGTATATAAAAAGCTGGACGCAAAAATTACGGAACCTGATTATGATGGTAAAAAGCTTATACAAAAACTCAGGGCATCCCGTCAAAATATCCAGGAGCTGTATGAAAACCTGGAATACAGTAAAGCAATGAAAGAGATTATAGCTCTGGCTGCAGAAGCAAATAAATATATAGATGAAAAGGCTCCATGGAAGGTCATAAAAGAAGATGCTGTGCAGGCGTCAATGATATGTACAACAGGTTTAAATGCCCTCAGGATAATAATTTGTTATCTTAAACCGGTACTTCCGGTACTGGCAGAAGGGGTAGAATCATTTTTGAATATTAAACCTTTGACCTGGGAAGATATTTCAGTGGATCTTAATAATCATACAATTAATAAATATCAGCACCTTGCTAATCGTATAGATATTGAACAGGCTCGTAATATTTTGTCATAATAACCATCAGTGCTATAGCTGTTCCAAAATAAAATGTCCGCCACTGAAGTTTTTCATAATTTTTTATGTATAAAGCGCATCTCTATTGTTTTTATTGTTTAAAAATAAATTCTCCAGACTCCGAATATCTTTTTTTTCGATAAGCTTTTCTAACCGTGATAAGTTAGCTCTGGTTTTTTTTATAGCCTTTAAGATATTTCTGGAGTTAAAGTTGCATACTGAGGTTCCCCAGTCAGGATCTGCGCTGGCCACACGTGTTGTATCTCTATATCCGGAACTTACTACCTGCTTGAATGTATCGAAATTTTTGCATAGTACGCTTTCTGCTGCTTCAACTGTCAGTTGGGCCATAATATAAGGGAAATGTGAAGCATAGCAAACAAGCTCATCGTGTGTTGTGCTGTCAAGTTCCAGCATTCTGAATGATAGACTTTCCAGAAAAGAAAATAATGAACCATATTGCGGAACAGGTTGTTTGTTTAAAATATAGGCAGCATGTTTTAATAATGAAGATGAGGCAGCAGTAATCCCTGTTTTTTCACTTCCAGCCATCGGATGGCCAGGAATAAATATCTGACCAGGCTGTAAATTCGGTATGTTTTCGGATATGTTCTCCTTTATACTGCCGATATCTGTAATGATAATATCTTTTTTTGATTTCTTGACCATCATTTCGATAGAGCTGATTATTTTATTGACAGGAGTACAGATAAAAACCAGGTCTAGATTATCAGGAATGTCATCAGGACAGATAGTTCCTTCTTCTATAATATCATTTTGCAATGCATAATCGATTGTGGTCTGTTTTGTTGCAAAGCCGAATATTTTTATTTCAGGGTATCGTTCTCTTATCATAAGGGCAATGGATGCACCAATAACACCCAGTCCAATAAAACCAGTGTATTTAAAATTATTTTTATCTTTACTCATATTGTTTGCTGAATCAGGTCAGGGCGAAGTTTTTTAGCACCTCGTAAATATACGTGCTTTATAGAAGACTGTTTTTTTTCAGTATTCAGATGTAAGAGAATACGAACGCACATTTCCAGGCTGCCGGCTATTTTTAACTCATTAAAACACAGTAGAGCAGTATCAGTAAGACCTACATTTCTAGCTGAAATAGCTGGAAAAGCCTGGTCCAAATCATCAGTAGCGGAGAAAAAAATAGAGGCAATATCTTCTTTATCAATTTCGTTTAGTTCTATTATTTTTGATAATAGTAATTTTGTACCTTCGAGTATATCTGTTTTTGAGTTGCTATCAATAGTAATCGCTCCTCTAATACCTCTTAATGCCATATCAAAACTCCTTATTAAATAAAATTTATGCGGATTAATTATAAGTGCTCGTTTTTTTAAAATCAATGAGGTGCCCCTCTTCCTGGAAATAAATACCTGGAGGTGTCTTGAGTTTTTTGCACAGGCTCTCTATCTCATTTATGGGGGCAATGGTATCTTTTTTGCCATGTAATACAGTGAGCTTTCTTAAGATCTGCAGTTTAGACAGGGTTATTTTACAGGAACTTATAAAGTCCAGAGAATCTATAAGATGGTTTAGATCGAAGATTTTTAAATAATCGGATAAAATGGTTTTTTTGAACTGTTCGAAAGGTATTCTACTGGCAAAACATTTTCTATAAAAACCTGTTAGATAAGCTTCTTTGTTTCTTTCTAACATGTCTTTAACATACTTTATGTCTCTGGAGGGATACTGTTTTCTAACTCCGATTAAGGATGTGCCTGTAATAAGGTCCTGGTATGAATTTGCAAAATCTACTGCTAAAAAGCCGCCTAGAGAAAACCCCATAATATGGATGGAGCATATATGGTTTGACTGTAAGTAGTCTAAAAGATCTTTGATGAATGTGTCAGGGATAACAAATCTATTTAATAGATAGTTATAATGAACGTTAAGGTCATTAAATATTCTGAAATCAGTAGCCCAGCCAGGTATTAATACTAATAAATCCTTGAAACCGCGCTCTAAGTAAATAAATTCATTTTTATTCATAATAAATCAGATAAAGCTATATTTTCAGCCAGGGTCTCTAATATTTCCGTTGTATGGTGACAGGTTAGAGAAATTCGAATACGTTCCTTTCCTGAAGCTACAGTTGGTGGCTGAACAGGCAGTATCCAAAACCCGGTACTCTGTAGTTTTTCTGCCAGTAGAATATTATTTCTGCTGTTGCCTGTTATAACTGGCACTATTTGAGAACAGCTTGAACTTGTTATATTACTTTTCTGAAGTAAAGATCTGAAGTATTTACTATTCTTTATAAGAGTGTCTCTTCTGCCGGAATCTTGAAGCAGATCTAAAGCAGCTGTATTCCAGGCAATAACAGCTGGTGGTACAGCAGTTGAATAAATAAAACTGCGGCTCTTATTTATCAGTACCTGTTTTATTTTCTTAGAACAGGCAGCATAAGCACCATATCCGCCCAGTGCTTTTCCAAATGTGGCAACTAATATGTCTACTTTATCTGACAGTCCTTCAGACTCTACCAGTCCAGCGCCATTGTTGCCAAAGACTCCAAAAGCGTGGGCTTCATCTATCAGGATGAGGCAGTTATACTTTTTTTTAAAAAAAACAATGTCCTGAAGAGAAGCCGCATCTCCATCCATACTGAATATTGATTCAGATACAATCATAGCGTTATTAAATTCTGTTCTGTGCTTTTTTAATAAAATTTCTAAATGATTCATATCATTATGGCGGTACCTGAAAAGTTTTGCTCCTGACAGTTTTATCCCGTCAATCAGGCTGGCATGTATCAGTCTATCAGCAAATACAACATCTTTTCGATTAAGCAGGGAGTTAATAATACCAGTGTTGGCATGATAACCTGAATTAAAAATAAGAGAGCTTTCTTTTTTTACCAGACGGGCTGTCTTTTCTTCGAGTTTGTGGAATAGTAAATGATTGCCGCTGAGTAATCTTGATCCTGTAGACCCCATGCCATACTCTTGAATTATTTTTGCAGCACTTTGCTTAAGCCCTGGTTCAGTTGCAAAACCAAGATAGTCATTGGAAGAAAAATCCCATAGTAATCTACTATTTACTGTTATTTGACCTTTTTTGCGACAGGTAAATGGTTTTAAAGTTCTTTTGAAAACAGGTCTTTCCAAGACAATTTGTGTTAGTTATTTATATTCCTTAAAAAGGCAGGAACGTCCAGATCAAAGGTTTCAAGATCATCTGTTTTATTGTTAACATCTGATAAAAAACCTTCTGATTCCGGTTGTACTTCCTTTAGTTCCTCATTATCAGATGTGCTGAAAGTATCTTCATCTTCACTTGTACTTTCAAAGCTGTTTTTTTGTTTAGAAGCACTTATATTGTCTAAGGAAAAAGAGTCTTCGTCACTAAGCTCTATAGAGCTGACAGGAGCGTTGACTGGAGTACTGACTGGATTACTTACAGAAGCACTTAACGGTGTTCCTGTCAGAGTCTCTGGTTTTTCAGCATAAGCGGGTTCTAAGCGTTGTTTAGAATTATTGTTTTCCGCTTTTTTGAAGCCTGTTGCAATAACAGTGACCATTATTTCATCTTTTAAATTCTCATCTATAACAGAACCGAATAGTATATTGGCTTCCGGGTCAACTGCCCCGTAAATAACATCAGCAGCATCATGTACCTCATGTAAAGTTAACTCAGAACCTCCTGTAATATTAAGTATAACACCAGTTGCTCCATGTATGGTTTCTTCTAATAAAGGAGATGCTATGGCTTTTTCAGCTGCTTCAACAGCCCTGTTTTCGCCAGAAGCCTGGCCAATTCCCATCATCGCAGAACCGGAGTCCATCATAACAGTTTTAACGTCGGCAAAATCAAGATTAATGAGGCCTGGTATTGTAATTAGATCAGCAATGCCCTGAACCCCCTGCCTTAATACATCATCAGCAATTCTGAAAGCCTCAACAATAGATGTTTTCTTTTCTACAATTTGCAGTAAATTGTCGTTAGGAATTATGATAAGCGCATCAACCTCAGACCTTAATGTTTCCAGACCCTTTATAGCCTGACGGGATCTTATGGGTCCTTCAAATTTGAACGGCTTTGTTACTACACCAATAGTAAGTGATCCTAAGTTCTTTGCGGTCTTTGCTATTACAGGAGCAGCTCCGGTTCCGGTTCCACCACCCATGCCAGCTGTAATAAAAACCATGTCAGCACCCTCGAGCGCCATTTCAATATCTTCTTCACTTTCATGGGCAGCCTGTTCACCAATAGAAGGAATTGCTCCTCCGCCCAGACCTTTTGTGAGCTTTGCGCCTATTTGCAGGTTATGGTCAGCAAGGGAAACATTTAGTGACTGAAGATCTGTGTTTACTGCCCAGAACTCCACTCCCTTAACACCGGCAGCTACCATTCTATTGATAGCATTACAACCGCCACCACCAACACCAAAAACTTTTATATTTGCAAAATGCTTAAGATCCTCAATAGACAACTTTATCCCCTTTGAACAGCTGTTACAGCTATTACTTTAGATATTACTGGATTATACCATGATATGGATTTGATTCAAATAATAATAAAAAAGTCAACAAAAAAATAATTAGAATAAGTTATTCAGCCATTTTTTTATAAAACCAGGGATAATTTTTCTGGAATTTTTGGAATAAGGCAGCGCCCCTGTTTTAATTGCATATAAAATAAGGCCAATTGCATTTGCATGTGTGATATTGTCGATTATGTGTTGTGCATTTGGAGATGGGGTGTTTCTCACTGTAGAGTCGAAATATGCTTCAATATATTCTCTTAGACCGGTTAGTTTACTTCCTCCGCCAGTGATAACACATTTGTACTGATGCTCAAATGTAAAGGGGATTTCTTTTTTTATTATTGATAGAAGTTCATTGATTCTGGCCTCAATGATCTTACATAATAAGAGCTTTTTTGTTTTGATCAGGCCGTTTTTTCTGGTGAAAATCTCTATTTCTTCTTCTTGATTAATATTTGATAACAGAATATCTCCTTTTAGAATCTTTAAACGTTCAGCTTCAGGAACGGTTGTTTTTAAACATATGGCTATATCTGAAGAGATTGTTTCTCCGCCAATAGGGATAATCAGAGATAGATGTAGAAGATTATTTTTAAATATGCTTACCTTTGTAAACTGTCCTCCAATATCAATAAGAACAGCACCGTTTTTTCTTTCATTGCTGTCAAGAAAAATTTGAGCACATGCTAAAGGATCGTATATAAGTCCACTGATATGCAGGTTAAATTCTTTAAGCACCTTGGTAACTTTCATTATGTTACTGGAATTGCCTAATATAATATGAGTTTGTACTTCTAAATTATTGCCGAAAGTGCCGACCGGATTCTTTACTATCGTACCATCGACCTTAAAAAACAAAGGGAAGATGTGTAGTATCTTCTGGTCTGAAGATTTAAAAATGTTTCCGGAACGTCGTATACATTCTTTTTTTTCAGATTCACTTATTTGACCGGACTCTTCTTTTGATAGTATAAATCCGAGATTATGGGAAAATTGAATGCCGTGAAATGGAATATTTGTTATTACATAGGTTGGCCTGGCTTTAATTCCATGGCGTGCTTTTTTGATAGCCTTATCAATAGACTTATATAATTCATCGATATCAACAACCTGACCCTTGATTAAGCCGGCAGAGTTGCAGGTTCCAACGCCTTTTAGATTTACGTTTCCGGTATTATCAAGCTCACACAGTGCTGCACAAATTTGTGCAGATCCTATGTCTAACCCTAAAACCATTTCACTATTGTATCTCATCATATATTCCTATTTTTTATGATTTGTTATTATAAATCAAATGAAAAATTAATTAAAAGTTATCTTTTTTTGATAATTAGTTTTCCAGGTGCTCGTAAATCTATATATTTTATTTTATGTTCAGCAATTATGTTTTCAGATAAGAAATATTTTAATGAACTTAATTTTAAATCCAGATGTTCTTGTTCTCCTATGATAACAGGTAAGGTATCATCTATTAACAGTAGAAGCTCATCAACGACCTTTCGTTTATTAATAACAGCCCCTTTTTTTAAAGTATTCTGCTTATCAAACTCTTTGTTTACTTCCAGTGTAGTGAATTCTAACTGAAAAGTTTTTTCTTTAAAAAACCGGTTTATGCTTTTTATGATAATGTTAACCTTTTCTAATATTGAGTCCGGTACTCGTTCCTTATTAAAGAGATTGTGCGGAAAACCTCTTATAATAATGATTTTATCAAGATCTTCAAAAGAGGAGTTATTATTGCCGGAACCCAGGATTGTTCCGTCTTTTGATATTATTATTGCTTTTCCGTTAGTTAAGAAAGCGATATAAGGTTTTTTTTCCTTTAATGATACGGATAATAGATCAGAGAAATTAATAGTAATGGAAACTTCCTGTATCTGGGGAAAAGATTTTTGCAGCTGCTTTGAAAGTTTTCCGGAAAAAGCGGTAATAATAGTATTTTTACCTTTAAAATGAGCAGTTGCGGAGTTAAGCTGCTCTAAGCTTAAGAAGCGGTAGTCATGAAATTCAATAGAAGATAATTGAAAATCAGGGTTTGTAACAAATAAAAAGGAAGCGATAACAATAAAAATAAATAAGGATATATAGAAATATATTTTAAAATTTAAAAATCTTCCTGTTTTGCTTATCTTATGTTTTTTTTTGTAACTGTAGCCCATTTTAAGCTAGAAGAAAGCACTTTCCAATAAAATTTCTATCAAGTTATCAAAAGATATTCCCGCATGTTTTGCCTGTGCCGGTAAATCAGACAGGTTTGTCAGGCCGGGAATAGTGTTTATTTCTAAAATAAAAGGTCCTTTATCCGGGTTTAATATCATATCTACCCGGGCCATTCCTCTGCAACCCAGCAGCTGGTAGGTATTTAAAGCTAAAGATTTACATAAGGATGTGTTTTCTTCGGAAATGCTGGCTGGCAGAATAAACTCAGTCATGCCGTTAGTATACTTTGCCTGATAATCATAGAAACGGTTTTTAGCAACTAATTCCAGTACTGGAAGTACAGTGATGGTATCTTTTTTTGTCTGTAATATCCCTATGGTGATTTCCTGTCCGGATATATACTGTTCTACTATCAGATTTTCTCTGTTTTTAGTTTTGTTTATAAGATCCTTTTTGTTATCAACGATATCAACTCCGAAACTGGATCCCTCATCTACAGGTTTAACAACGACAGGGAAATCCTTGATTCTGCTTAACACACCTTCCTGTCTGGGGATGAAGTACTCAGGTGCAGGCAGCCCGGCCTTCAAAAGAAGCTGCTTTGTCAAAAGTTTATTAATTGCTAAGGAAGAAGCTTTGATTCCTGATCCTGTATACGGTATGCCATTGTGCTCTAAGAAGGCTTGAATAGTTCCATCTTCACCATATTTTCCGTGTAGAGCAATAAAAGCTGCATCAATATTATGCTCTAAAATATCGCTGTATACAGGGTCAATTTTGACAGCGTTGTACCCTGAGCGGCAAAGTGACTCATAGACATTGTGCCCGGAGCGGATTGACACTTCTCTTTCTTTGGAAAATCCACCTGAAATGACACCGACAAGTTTATTTTTTAATTTAGTTATCATATAACTATCTCTACCTCTAATTCTAAATTTATATTAGTTTTATACTTTATTTTATCTTTAATAAGATTAATAAAATTTAAAATCTCAGAAAACTCAGCATCCCCTTTATTTACCATGAAGTTTGCATGTTTTTCAGATATTTTTAGAGATTTGAAATTATAACCTTTAAATCCATTTTCTTCTAATATCTTTGCTGCAAAAAGATCTTCCGGGTTCTGGAATATGCTGCCGAATGTGCAGGAGTTTAATGGTTGAGTTTTCAGGCGGCGCTTTATATTCTGACTGATATTTTCCTTTATTTTTTCCGAAGAAGATTTTTCCAGGTTGATTATGGCCTCCGTAATAATCCATTTTTGTTTCTTAAAAATACTATAACGGTAACCAAACTGACAGTCTTTTGCACATAACCACCTGGACTCTCCTTTTTCATCGATAATATGAACTTTTTCGATAATATTTGATATAGACTGGCCCCAGCAACCAAAATTCATATAAATCATTCCACCTAATGAAGCAGGTACTCCTGCTGCGAATTCCAGACCGGATAGATTGTTTTTCCGGGTTAATGAAATCATTTGACCTGTTGAAAAACCTGCATTTATTTTTAATTGAGAATTATGTAAATCAAAAGGAAGTATGGATGGAAGGATTTTTATAAAAGTTTTAATTTCTGACCGGGGATTTATTATTAGATTTGATCCTTTGCCGAGAATAAAATAAGCGGAGCCTTTATTATGTCTGATAAAGTCGGATATTTCTTCAATGTTATGGAACAAAATTAAGTTATTTATTGTGCCCTTATTTTTAAAGGATGTTAATGAAGATATTGGAACTTTGCTTTTTTTTAAAATCATTAACTCCTTATATATCAGCTGGAATTTCCTGGGATATGGGTAAGGTCACTTGATATTTGCTTTACAAGTTCGTTTGTATTAGAGAACTTGATTTCATCTCTTATTTTCTGTTCTATCAAAACCTTGAGATTCATATTATATAGATTTTCATTAAAGTCCGGGATATGTACTTCAAGACTGATTTGATTAAAGTTATAGGTGGGTTTTTTGCCAATATAAACCAGACAGCTCATATTCTGCTGTTTATAAACTGTGGTTCCTGTATAGACACCTGTAGAAGGAATAAGTTTATTATCCGGTATTTTTATATTAGCTGTTGGAAACCCTATGGCAGTTCCGCGGCCTTCTCCATGTATGACTTTTCCTATTATTAGATAAGGATGATTTAGTAGTTTGACAGCAGTATTAAACTGGTCCTGCTCAATCAGGGTTCTTATATTAGAGCTTTTTACAGGAATGTTATTTAACGCATATAAAGGTATGATTTTTACTTTAATATCATTCTGGCCGGCCCACTTTGCAAGAGTGTCAGTATCACCCTTGTGTTGATAGCCAAATCTGAAATCCTGACCAACAACAATAGTTCTGGGGTTTATGATGTTTTTAATAATAGTAGTTAAAAAGGTATCCGGCTCTGATTTCGCAATTTCGCTGGAAAAACGCAATACAAGCAGGTTCTTAAAATAGTATCTTTGCTCGCGCAGTGTGGAGATCATTTTAAGATGTCTGTTTTTACTTAAAAAAATATCAGGATGCGGATAAAAAGTAAGTAAGTCAGTACAATGTCTGGCTATTTCCTGATGTCCGCGATGTATTCCATCAAAAATCCCTAAACCAAGAGATATAACCTGTCTATTTTTCTTTAAACCAAAAATATTATGATATGACATTTCAACCTGGTACGATCCTGTTTTATATTGATTCTGTTTCACTGGTATTAAAAAATAGACCTTTTTTTATAGTTTCTGATGATAACAAAGAAAAATCAACAGCAGAACTCAAATTATAACTGCCTATTTTAACTCTAATAATGTCTTTAGTATAGGCCACGCCCTTCATAGCAGTGCCGATATCTTTTACCAGACTTCTAATGTAAGTTCCTTTTGAGCAGCATACTGTAAAATCTATTACTGGACGTGTATAAAAGGAAATATTGTCTACTTTTATATCAAAAATATTTATCTTTTCGGGCTTTACTTGAAAGTCAATATTTTGTCTTGCCATTTTATACATGCGTTTACCATCAATTTTTTTTGCAGAAAACCTTGGTGGGACCTGAAGCTGCTCTCCTGTAAAACTGCTGATAGTCTCTGTTATTTGCTTAGCTGTTTTAACCTGTAGATCTTTATTATAAAAAACAGGTTTATTGTAAGAAATATAATTACCGTATGAATCAAGGGTATCTGTTTCAATACCAAGAACCATTTTTACTTTATAGGTTTTAGATAGATTTTTGAAAGAATCTATTTGACGTGTGAAATTTCGGCCGATAGCAATGATAAGCAGTCCGCTTGCAAACGGGTCCAGAGTTCCTGCATGTCCTGTTTTTTTAACTTTTGTCAGAGCTCTTATTTTTTTTACTACGTAGAAAGAGGAGATGCCGATTATTTTATTTACTAAAAGCAGGCCATGGAAAGAATCCGGGTTTATATGATTCTGGTTTGTTGACATTTATTTTAATGTTTTTTCAAGCCTGGCAATCACCTGATTTTTAATTTCCATCATACTGCCTTTTAATCTAATGCCGGCAGCATTTTTGTGTCCGCCACCACCAAAAACAGAGGCGAATCTGCTTACATCAAAATCTCTTTTTGAACGAAGATTAATTTTTATTTTATCTTTTTCCAGTTCTTGAAATACTAAAAAGATATTAATGTTTTGAAGCTGGCGAATAATGTCGACCAGAACAATATCACTTTTGGGAGCAGATGATGGAATCATAGTATAAGCATAGCTTAAGGAATCATTAACAACCAGGTGGCTTAAAGCAAAGTTAATAAGTTTAAAAGTATCAAGACTTTTATTTTCATATATTGATTGTGAAATATTATAATTATCAGCGCCCAGCTGTACTAGTTTTGCAACAGCTTTGAAAGTGTCTGCTGTTGTATTACTGAACAGGAAACGTCCGGTATCAGAAGTTATGGCAGCATACAGGCAGCCTGCTATATCAGGAGAGATCTCCCAGTTAAGATGCTCAAAAATTGTGAACATAAGTTCGCCTGTGGAAGATCTTGCTGGATCAACAATGTTAATATCCCCAAATAAGATGTTATCTATGTGGTGATCGATATTAATAATCGTATGGTTCTTATTAAGGTTCAATAAATCAATGTCCTTAACTCGTTCAATAGTTGAGGAATCCAGCACTATTACTGTATCAAAGCAAAAACTATCAGGTATCCTGGATACTATACTTTCTGTAAAAGGTAGAAAGCGCAGGGATTTTTTTATTTTGTCGGTAGACCATATATACACTTTTTCGGCCAGTTCTGGTCTTTTAAGCAGTACTGACTTTAGAGCTAATCCTGAACCAAGACTATCGAGGTCAGGGTCAATGTGGGATAAGATAATAACCCCGTCTGCTTTATTAATTTGTGATTGAAACTTCTTTATCTCTGAAATCATTGTTCAGGTAGAGCATTAATTTTATTAACAAGGTTGACCCCATTTTCAATTGTATTGTCAAATTTGAAATAGATATCCGGCACAGTCCTTAAGTTTACAGCTCTACCAAGCTCGCCTTTGACCACTTTTGATATTGCATCTAACCTGCGTTTAGTTCTATTTTTATCTGTAGAAGAACCAATCAGGCTATAATAAATCCAGGCTTTTTTTAAGTCTCTAGTCACTTTTACATGTGTAATGGTAACAAAGCCTATTCTTTGATCTTGAATTTTTTTCAGCAGAATATCAGCAACTGTTTGTTTTATTAAAGATGATATTTTATCTAAACGTGACACAAGAAACCTTTCTAACTACATTATAAGTATGGAGGGAGACCAGAAAATAAGAGCTTAATGCTTTTTTTCTCTTAAGCCGTAGCAGATAATAGAATCTCCTTCTTTTAAATCTGAGAACCCGTTAATAACAATACCACATTCGAAACCGGAAGCAACGCTCTTAACATCTTCCTGGAATCTTTTTAAAGAGTCTATTTTTCCGGAGAACATTTCTTTATTATCTCTGAATACTTTAGCGGTGATATTACGTTCTACGTTTCCTGATAGAACATAAGAGCCCGCAATTTTTCCAACTTTAGAAAAAGCAAATATTTGACGCACTTCTACTTTAGCAGTTTCATATTCTTCATACACTGGTTTAAAAGATCCTGAAATAACTTTATTAATATCATCCATTATTTCGTAGATAATAGAATATGTTTTTACTTCTATACTTTCTTCTTCAGCCATTTTTTGAGCATCGGTATTTACAGGGACATTGAAGCCTATTATCAGGGCATTAGACGCCTTGGCAAGCATTGCATCATTTTCTGTTATCGGACCGGTGGCGGAATGTATTATATTAATGGCCACTTTTTCACTGGAACAGTCTTCGATGAAAGTCTGTAACGCTTCCAGTGATCCGTTAACATCAGCTTTAATTATGAAATTTAAAATAATACTGCTGCCGCTCTCTATTTCTTTTGAAATAGTTTCGAAGGTAAAGTGTCTGTTTTGTAATTGTTCATTTTTTGCAGATACTTTTCTTTGTTCAGACATGATTTTACACTCTTTTTCATTTTCGATGACCTCAAGAATATTCCCTGGAGAAGGTACTTCAGAAATACCAAGTATTTCCACAGGTGTGCTGGGGCTGGCAAACTCAATCTTTTGACCCTGGTCATTTAACAATGCCCGAATTTTTCCTGCAATAGAGCCTGCAATAAAAGGGTTACCGACTTTTAATGTGCCGGACTTAACTAAAATAGTGGCAATAGGCCCTTTCTTTCTTGAAAGTCGAGATTCTATAACAACACCTTTTGCCGGACCATTCAGATGGGCTTTAAGTTCCTGCATTTCTGCAGTTAACTGGATCATGTCCAGAATCTCCTCTATACCATCTTTTGTTTTTGCAGAAACAGGGACCATTACAATATCTCCTCCCCAGTCTTCTGCAACCAGGCCATGGTTTGATAACTGTTGTTTGCAAAGATCAAAATTAGCTTCTGGCTTATCTGCTTTATTTAGAGCTACTATAATAGGAACTTTAGCTGCCTTAGCATGATTTATAGCTTCGATAGTCTGAGGCTTTACCCCATCATCTGCAGCTACGACCAGAATAGCTATATCTGTAACCTGAGCACCCCTTGCTCTAAGTGTTGTAAATGCTGCGTGACCAGGTGTGTCGAGAAAGGTTATCAGCTTGCTGTGGTACTTGATTTGATATGCTCCTATGTGTTGAGTAATTCCGCCAGCCTCTTTTTCAACAACGTTGGTTTTTCTGATAGCATCAAGCAGAAGAGTTTTCCCATGATCTACATGTCCCATTATAGTAACGACCGGTGGACGCTCCTCTAACGCATCCGGGTCAGAGTCAATTTCATTTTCTTCAATTTTATCCAGATCATCTTTTATTGTTGACTGACCTGCTGATTTTTCAATGTCGATTTTAAGATCAATATTTAATGTTTCTGCTATGTTTCTGGCTGTTTGAGCATCAATTTCAGAATTCAAATTAAGCAGAAGGCCTTTTCTCAACACAGCATGCATCACTTCAGATAAACTTACTTCTAATAACTCTGCCAGATACTTTATGGATAAACCTGGTAAGGTTAAGGTTTTTATTTTAGAGGGGCCTTCTGAATAAGTGTCCTGTCTTTCAGCAGCTTTTTCAGCAGACAGCCTTTTTTTGACGTCCTGCACTATCTTAAAAGATATTTTAGTTGTACCGGACTTGACTTTTATCCTCATTGAAGACAATAGTACTATTAATTCTTTTGGTGATTTATTTAATTCTTTTGCTAAATCTTGAACTTTCAATATTTTATCCTTATATCATTAAATTAGATCTTATGTACTGGTATAGTCAATACTTAAAAGCTTATTATTGTTTTTGATGTTTAAATTTCTTTTGTTGCTGTTAAATTAACCTTTTGCATCTTTATTTCCTTTACTGAATTAAACACTTTAAATTTAAGGTTAGTCTGGAGGTAGAGAAGTTTCTCCACCAGCCAGGTCGTTTTCTTCTCTTAAAAGCTGTGAGTCTCTTTGTATTTTATCTACTATAGACACATGTGTCAGGGCAGATATTTCATCTGCTCTTCTTACATATTCTTCTGAACTTATAATGTCCAGTTTCCAGCCGGTTAATTTAACGGCCAGCCTCACATTTACTCCCTGTTTTCCTATAGCCAGAGATAACTGGTCTGTTGGCACAACTACTATAGCTGTTCTATCTTCTTCACTGGTAATAATAACCTGATTGATTTGAGCTGGTTTTAAGGCATTGGAAATGAAAATCTTCGGGTCCTCGTTCCACTCCAGAACATCTATTTTTTCATAAAATAACTCTTTTGTAATAGGTTGAATTCTGCTGCCCATTTGTCCAACACAGGTCCCGACAGCTCCAATCGAGGGATTATTTGTTTTAACAGCTACTTTAGATCTTGTGCCAGGTTCTCTGGAAACACTTATTATTTCTATAATACCATCCTGAACTTCCGGGATTTCCAGCTCAACTAATTTTCTTAGTAAATCAGGATGAGCACGGGAGATATTGATATGTGTTCCTTTTGAATCTTTTTCTACTTTTGAAACATATATTTTAATATTATCGCGTTGATAAAACACTTCGCCTGGAATTTGTTCTTTTGGATAAAGAATAGTTTCAGCCTGACCCAGGTTTATCAGATAGTTTTTGCCTTCAATTCTCTGGATGGTACCTGTAATAATCTGACCTTCCTTATCTTTAAATGATTCAAAAGTCGCTGTTTTTTCGGCTTCTCTTATACGCTGAGTAATTACCTGTTTAGCTGTTTGTGCGGCGATTCTACCAAACTGAGGGTTAGTTATCTCAATCCTGACTTCGGAATCCATCTTTGCTTCAGGGTCTATTGTTTTAGCATCCTTAAGAGTTATTTCGGTATTAGTACTGGATATGGTTTTTACCACTGTTTTAATCTGATATATTTTTACATCACCGGTCTCAGCGTTCATAAAAGCATGTATAACAACCTCTTCGCTCAGTCTTTTTTTGCAGGCTGATATCAGGGCTGTTTCAATGGCAGAAATCAGTATGTCACGAGAAATACCTCTTTCTGACTCTATTTGTGATGCAACCTGAGGAAAATTGTCTATTGAAATCATAAATTTACTCCAAAAAGTTATATTATAAAATTTATTTGCCAGTATTATTGCCAGGTATGCTTATAAAAAAAAAGTGGGCAAATACCCACTTCCGTTAAGCGTCTAATTGAAAATTGATACTAGCAAAAGGGACTCATAGCGTCAAGACCGGTTTAATAAATAGTGCGATTTATTTTTATAACCACAAGGTAAAAGAAGTCTGTAAGGCATACAACCAATATAAAGACGCTGTCTTTTTTTGATGAGCCATAAAAAGGATATTGATTATTTGCAAGAAATAATCGGAGATCCGGGCAATATCGGGGAACGCCCAAACTGGCAGTTAGTTCGTGATATAACAGATATGAATTTGATAAATGAAAAATATGTTTTCATTACAAGATACGATGAGAAGATGTTTTTGCAACATCCTCGTAACTACATTGTTTGTCTTACGCACAAAGAATACGACGAATTAGAGTTAGATACCTTTGTTTTGGAAGCTAAATTTAGCGTCCTTTATATTTTTAAAGAAACAAATCAAAATTGAACACCTGCCCCCCAAATGTATACAATAAACAAAATTAAACTAACTAAGTATAGTAAAAAAACAGGTTTTTCATTGTATTTCTTTTTGTTAATTAAATAAAACTGTAATGAACCCATCACAAACAAAGGCAATAGAAGACAGGCTTCTTTTAAAATAAAAAAACAGCTTAAGTAAGCGATAATAAAAGATATTCCTATAATAATTTTTGATTTTTTTAACCCGACTAAAACAGGAAATGTTCTAATGCCATATTTTTTGTCCCCTTCATAATCTTTTATATCTATAAATTGCATTGGATTAATAAATATAAACAGTAAAAAAGCCGAAATTATATGAGGAAAATTTTTTAATGATCCAGTAACTAATGTATATCCGGCAAGAACCATAATTAATGAATTTAAGGCAATGATGCCTTTTGATAAATACGTTATCCGCTTAATTCTAATGGGGGGTGTTGAATATAAGTAGTAGTTCCCTGCGCCGAGCAAATTAAAGAAAAATATTTTGAAACTTACAAATGAGCTTATAGCCAAACCAATAAACAAGCAGGGATATTGTAGTTTTGAATAAGTTTCTATATTAATAACTCCTTTTGCTAAGGCTCGATTATGGTTTGATATTTTATCAATTTTGAGATCTGCTAAATTGTTGTTAATCATAGCAAATAAAGCTAAAAAACAAAGTGATATTAGCGATAAGATTAAAGAAAATAAGAAATGAGTAGAAAATGAAATTTGTGATTTATTAAAGCCAATAACCACTCCTGCTATCATTAGCAACTGATAATGGAATATCCTTTCAAAAGGAACTTCTTTCAACACTGCAATATATTTGGAGTTTATTTTAAAAATATAAACTAAGCATAATATAAATATCATGCAAATATAAACTGATGTTAAAATAAAATCTTGTGGCCAAAATGAAAGATTTAATAAGCGCAAAACAGGCTGTACTAAAAAAGGAATCCCACAAAACATAAAAATTATAGTATAAACACAAATGCCAGAAAAAACACTTTTAAATTTTGACCTTGTTTTAATCCATGTATATATCCCGCTTAAAATAATGGTAACAAAAATCTCAATTCTCATTCCGATAGTAATAGCAGATGGTTTTAAAGAACCAAAAAATAGAAAATATCTTTTAATGTATAGGTATTGCATATTGGTCATATGGCAGGATGTATAATCAATTAGACAGTTGGTCGCTTACAAGCTCAATAAAAAATATTATTAATTCAAAGAAAGGTGGGGTTGATCTTACTGCCGAAGATGTGAGAAAAATGGTTTGTGTTTTAGCTGCAACCGGAGTTCCTGTAGGATTTGCGTTAGTAGCTCCCCTTACAAGAGCAATGATGTTAGGCACTATAGATAGGGCAAAGCAGCTAATGGATTTTGTTACTAACAAATTAAGACTTTCTAATGGGAGTTGGACTGCTGTTAGAATTGTTTGGTAATTTAATCAAATGGTTTTAACGCATAATTATATCTCGGTGGCTTTAAAAGCTGCCGAGATTTTTTATAATCTATAAAGTAAAACTTAAGTTTAGGAGGTTCCTGTGATTAGAAAATCAGTAGTTTTTTTAAGTATATTATTAATATCCTTATTAGCTGGGTGTACATACCATAAAGATTTTTATATAAAAAACACTGATGCAAACGACCACTTTGAGCAAATTCACGATTATTTCAAAAAACATAAACCAGATGTTTTGTTAGAAAAAACAAACTGGGATTATATGCTCTACTCTGTAAATAAAGAAGCTAAAGTCCTTGAGCTATATATCTATGCTCACCAAGATCAATACAGTAGAAACATTCAGGATAAACCCATTGGACTTGATAATGAAAATCTAGTTGCTTCAGTGAAAATCACTGTAGAACAGGCAGATAAAGATGTGAAAGTTATCATAGATGCGCTTCAATTTAAAAGACCTTATTACTTTGAAATTGAAGATGCTTATAGAGCAATAGAACAACTTATTAATCCTCAACATAGTTTTAAAAAGTCTGAAAACAAAGGCATAGTACCTCAACACAATAAAGAATTCAGTTCTGTATGGCCGTATGCTGCCAATCAAAATGAGAAAAAAACAAAAGATATGGTTGTTAATAGAAAAAGCCCTCAAAGTGTAGAAGATTCTTTATTGATTGCTGACCACTATTTAGCCTTTAAATTTAGAGATAACAAAGGAAATATTTTATTTCAATTTAATCCCTTAACTTCCGGTGTAATTGGTATGGGAGGATTCTATTTAACCAATTCTATTGAATCACTGAACAAAGATAGTGTTGAAAATCCTATATCAACAGCTATCACTCCCCTTTGGTTTCCTTATGTCTTTTTTCATATCAATGGTCCTTATAAGTACCAAAACTATCCTTTTGAAATTCATAACAGTTTTTTATCAAGAACAGAAGGAAAAAACTGGACATCAAATGCTAATGTTTCCTGGTTTCCAACCGGAAAATCTTTTGGTTTAGAAGGCAATCTATATTATGAGCAATTAGGGTTAAATACTGAATTACTAATCTCGGATAGCTGGCGCAAAGTTTCTATAACGCCTCTTTATCACTTTGCCAGAAATGATTTTTTTGACTTTACAGCAGGTGTAGGCTATTCATTTTTTAATAAAAGTGAAAATGGTCTGAATCTTCGTTATGGAATTGATTTTTACCTAAAACCTCTTCATAGTTTTTATGCTATTTCCTACACAACAAATTTTCAACGGGAAATCGGACAACAGTATCAAGCCGGACTGGGTTTAGTTATTGATAATTACGAAATACAGCTAATATATCACTGCATGACCAGAACTTATGCTCAAGATCAGCAAGCAGGGATAAAGGCGCAGATCCAGTTATGGTTTTAGACTGTGAAAAAAACATTTTGCCTATTAATTATTTTCTTTTGTACGTCTTTATCTAGGGCTTGCTGACGCAGCCCAGCAAACCATGTTCACAGGCACAAAATAAAGGTAAAATAAGAGTATTCCAAAACAGGAAAATAAAAGAAAGTGCAAAGCTTTAATGGGATTATGTACCAAAAGCATGCACTTGAAAGAAT
>JAAEMD010000255.1 GCA_024225875.1 bacterium | reverse complement strand
TTGGCAGTTGGAAAATATAATTAAAAGCATTTTTGATGATTAACCTGGTTGATACGGACAATTAAAGATGTAAGTATTTGATGTAATGAACAAACCTTGATACTTTATTAGCAGCTAGACATTTTATCAATAAAAAACGGTTTGATATTTTTGTTAAAAAGGAGTTTCTTGTAATGGAAATAAATGAACCTGTATCTAAGATTACTGAAGCTTTTGAAAAGATATCTAATATCAAGGCTTCTTCCAGCGAGTCTCAAAAAATAGAGAATAAAACACTTGTCCCGGCTTCAGAGCTTCTTTTTAGCAGAGGTGGCAGTTCAGAGGAAACTAGAGGGCTGAATCTATTGACAGAGAAGTTTAAGCTGATGGCTGAGAACGCACAGGAAGGTATATACCAGCTGGATAAAGAAGGTATTGTTGAGTATGTTAATGATGCGTTTTGTAATAACCTCGGCTACAGTAAAGAGGAATTTACAGGCTCTACATTAAGAGACCTTTTTTTTGCAGAAGATTATGAAAAAATAAAGATGTTTATAAAAAAAGCTCAGCCCGGATTAAAGCATAAAGGCGAGTATATTTTAAAACATCGTACAGGTCAGTCTATATATATTTATTACAGTATAGAGCCATTAATTATCAATGCGGAAGTTAAGGGTTTTTCTGGAATAATGTGTGATATCACAGAAAGGAAGAGGTCCGAAGATATTTTAAGAGAATCTGAAAATAAATTTCGTTCTTTTATGGAGACAGCCAGTGATCTAATGCTTATAACAGATTGTGATGGATATATAACATATGTCAATGCAGCTGTGAAAAAAGTACTTGGGTATTCCGAAAAAGAACTGCTCGATATGCATGTATCCATATTATTAAAAGGTAACAATATCTATATGTCGAACAAAAGTGACTTGCTGGGTCAGGGATGTCAGTTATATAAAGATATATTTTTAACAAAAGATGGCCTGGAGGTACCAGGCGAAACCAGTGTTGTTGCGTTTTTTGATAAAAAAGGTGTTTTTAATGGATGCAGATCTGTTTTTCATGACTTGAGCCAGGAAAAAAAACTGGAAAGACAACTTCGTCAAGCTCAAAAGCTGGAATCATTAGGCAGGATATCAGGTGGTATTGCACATGATTTTAATAATTTACTTAATGCTATCGTGGGGAATGCAACACTGCTGCAATTGAAACTTTCCGATAATAAAAATATTAAATATATTGATGATATTTTGCAAATTTCAGACAGGGCATCTAAAATAGTAACCCAGCTGCTGTCTTTTTCAAAACAGACACCAGTATACTTTACAGACGTAAACTTACATAATCTTTTTTATGATGTTATTAAGATTATAAAGTGTACAGGTGCTGATAAAAATATAGAAATTGATATGAAACTTGAAGCAGGCAAAGACTCTGTTTCAGGAGATCCAGCTCAGTTGCAAATGGTTTTATTAAATGTTGTAATAAATGCTTGTGATGCTATGGAGCAGGGTGGGGTATTATCTTTAAGGACATCTAATATTACACTGGTCGGAGACTGTGCTCAGAAATATAGCTTCAGAGATGGAGAGTATCTTGAGATTTTAATAGCAGATACCGGCAAAGGTATTTTGCCGGATCATCTGGATAAAATCTTTGATCCATTTTTTACAACAAAAGAATTTGGTAATGGCATGGGTCTGGCAAGCGTGTATGGGACTATAAAAAAGCATAGTGGGCATATTATGGTAGATAGTGAGGTTAATAAAGGAACCGCCTTTAAAATAATTGTTCCCTTGTCGAAAGAAGGTTGATGGTTAGATAATTATGATAATGCCAGCTCAAATACAGATACTTTGATTTTATATTATAAATTCAGTTGTAAAATATTAAAGGGTTTTATTAATGAGTAAAGATAAAAAAACGATTCTGGTTGTTGATGATTATATTAGCTCTAGAAATACATTGAGCGATATTTTAATGACTCTTGGCAACAATGTTATTGAAGCCGAATCAGGGTTTGAATCTATTAATTTACTCATAAATAATAAGGTTGACCTTGTATATTTAGATCAGAATATGCCTGGTCTGGATGGTTTTGAGACACTGAAGAATATAAAAGAGATAGATCCGGATCTGGTCGTATATTTTATCACTGGCTATGCGGAAATGAATAATGCTATTAAAGCAATGAAGATGGGGGCAACTGACTATCTTGCCAAGCCCTTGACTTTAGATGTCATAAATAATTCCCTGAAACAGGCCTTCATGCTGAAAGACAGTAATAAAAAAGAAAAAGAGTCTATTATCAAGTTAAATGATTATGGCTCTGATTCACTATTAACAGGTTCTCATCCATCCATTGTTAAAATTAAAAGAGATATTTCTTTAGTAGCAAAGACAGGCTACTCAGTGCTTATTAATGGTGAAAGCGGAACAGGTAAAGAAGTTGTTGCAAGGATGATTCATCAGAATAGTCTGATACAGGATAAGCCCTTTGTGCCGGTGCATTCAGGTGCTGTCCCGGAAAATCTTATTGAGTCGGAATTTTTTGGGTATGAAAAAGGCTCATTTACTGATGCTTCACAGTCAAAGAAAGGTATCTTTGAGGCGGCAGATAAAGGGACTGTTTTTTTGGATGAGATCGGTACGTTATCACCACTTTCTCAGGTTAAATTATTAAGGGTGCTGCAGGAAAGAAAAGTACAGAAAATAGGAAGTACAAAATTAATTGATATTGATATAAGGTTTTTGTTTGCTACTAATATAGATTTGGAAGAGTCTATTTATAACGGAGAATTTCGAGAAGATCTCTATTACAGGATCGCTGAATTTATAATATCACTGCCTCCTTTAAGGGATCGTGGTAAAGATATACTGTTAATTGCAGACAGTTTTATACAGGAAACATCTAAGGTTCTAAATAAAAAACTGGTTTTTGATGATTCTGCAAAGGAGCATATGCTTTATTATCGCTGGCCTGGTAATGTAAGGGAATTGAAAAACAGGATAAAAAGAGCAGCTATACTTTGCGATGAGGTAATTACCAGAGATCATATGTTTGTAAATGGGATAAGTAGTAAATTACAACAAAATGACTATATATCAAAATTAGCTATGAATAAAATATTTACAGGAGAGCTTTCGTTCTATGAAGCAGTAAAAAAAATTGAAGAAGAGATAATGGTAACTGCTTTAAAAAAAACTAATAACAATAAAGCTAAGGCAGCTGCTGTTCTGCAGATGTATATAACAAGTTTTTCAAGAAAATTAAATCAGTTAAATATAGAAAATACCTGAGCACTGTTATGCTGTAGTTAAAAAAGTCTGGTTTTTTAATGTCAGGGAATTTAACTT
>JAAEMD010000254.1 GCA_024225875.1 bacterium | reverse complement strand
CTTAATTGTCACAACTCAGTATCTAAAAAATACGCAGAGGAATACTCAGACCTTATTCATGAGATTGATAGCAGCGTAGATGTTGTTTTTAAAATAGCGCCTTTTAAAAATTTTAGGACAAAGCAAACTACAGCTAAAGCATTTGAACTACCTGTATGCTCTGCCAGTCAACGAATGATACCTGCTATCTTTGTCAGGTCGCCATTGTTCGGTATAGTTAAAAGAGGTAAGAGGCGATATCTTGATAATGAGCTGATTGAATCCTGGAAGGGCTATAAGATTAGAGTTAGAGGCTACCAGTTTACTCAATATGATTTAGATGTTTTGTTGGAGGTATTTTACAGAGCTATTAATCCTGAGAATTATCGTTCTGGAAATTATTGTTTTAACTATGCTTCATATGATTTTTTGAAAGCTATTGGGCGCTCTGGCTGCGGAGCTAATTATAAGATTCTTGATAACTCAATTAGGTTACTTAACAGCAGTGAGGTTGAGTTTCAACATAGTGGAAGTATTATATATGCAGGCAGAATGATAGACACATATCAGCAACCTGTAAGGCACTCAAAAGGATTATTAGGTATCAACCCTGATATCATCAACGTATTTGAAAAGGATTACGTTAGAATTGATTTAGCTTTCAGACAAGAACTGAAAACAGACTTAGCTAGATGGAAACATAATTATATTTCCAGCCAACGTGGCACTGTCCAAAACCCACATTGGATGAATTTAGAAAATATTCAAAGACTATCTGGATCTACTGATACAAAATTTCGCCAGTTCCGAATGAATTTTAAAAAAACAGGACCGTCATTTACAGATATTTTAATAGCCGATGAAGTAACTAATGATATTTGGACTATGATCAAGAAATAAACACGTATTGTACTTTTGCGAGAAGCTTAAAAATAACGAAACAAGGCGTCGATAGTAGATATTGGCGCCTTGTTTGTTTTTTGAAAATGATCGATAATATCATACGTAATTTCATAGGCGCTCATACGTAATTTCATAGGCGCTCATACGTAATTTCATAGGCGCTCATACGTAATTTCATAGGCGCTCATACGTAATTTCATAGGCGCTCATACGTAATTTCATAGGCGCCCCTACCTTTCTTTATCTTTAAAACCTTTTAAAACCTTTTAAAACCCCCATCAATTACTCCTTCACTTGCCTTCCATCAAAGCAAAATTTCAATTGTTAGATGTCAGAATATTTTTAAAGCATATCTAAATTCAATTCAGATTGATCCATATGAAACGAAACAAAAAAAATAGTTCATGCTAAAGGCTAAAACTTCAATACTGGATATTGAACTCGAAGGATAATTTCTGGTAAGTAAAATTGCT
>JAAEMD010000253.1 GCA_024225875.1 bacterium | reverse complement strand
CTCAGGTCATTTTGTTTTTATCGGACAACAGTGAGGAGAAAGTAACTTATAGTCCTCCAGTTAAAAATAATTTAATAAGTAAGGGGCTGTCCTCAAAGTCAGTCTAAGATGAAAGGCCTGAGCAGAAATGTTCCGGCCTTGTGAACTTAAGTTGATAAAATAGAAGTATGAAACTAAGAAGATCCCGGCTTAATCGGCCAGGATTTACCTTTTCTATTTTTTTCTTTGTCGTTTTTTTTACCAGCTTAAGTGGCAGGTAAAGTTTTTTATAAACTGGCACACAATAGTGTTGATGAGAAATTTTAGAGGGCAGCAATATTAGCTGTTAATATCAATTTGATACTACCATATATATAATATGACGTTTATATGCCGGGTATTTATCAACACTATTGTGGGCCAGTTTGAGTTTTTTAGCTGTTTAACCTAATAGTCCTCATCGTAATAATCATTATCCAGATCATCCAGTTCCTGTTCAAGCTGTTTACGTCTTTTTATCTTTTTCAGCCTTCTTTTTTTGCGCTTTAAATGATCTATTCTGTCATCAAGATCATCTTCAATTTCATCTATGATATCATTGTCTTCATATTCTACTCTTATACGTCGATCTTTAACTTTTCTTTGCAGTTTATTTTCACGGCGAAGTTCTTTTCTTGTTTTATGGTAATGCTTTCTTTTTATATACCCGGTTTTTTCAGGCTTTTTGTTTGTATTTTCAAATAGTTTTGCTATCGGGTAGCCAGCTGAAAGCAGTAAAGTATAATTTACGTTTCTATCTTCCTCTGATTGAGCATACAGATTTCTGGCACCTATAATACTAAAGTCCATAAAATCACTGATTTTTACAGTTACCATGCCGAAAAGATCCTGAGTATTTGATCCTCCTGTTATCTGTAGCCAGTTATCAAAACATTTGGACCCCTGAAAAGAAACCTTTTTCCAGGCCTGTTTTGGCCTGTCTTTAATTTCAGCTATTAAATATGAGGGTACTCCAACAGAAAAAGACATATCATTGCCTGATATTATGGCTGCTGTAAAACGTATTGTCTGAGGTACTATGGATTTTGTGCCGTTACTGTCAATAATAACGTTTCCATTACTGTCCTTTAATGAAGTACCACCAACATCATTTGCTACAGCGCCAATATAAAGATCTTTCAAAGGAGTTAAAAACATCCCGAGATCAAAGCCGACTGCATTTCTTTCGGACTCTGTTTTTTTTGTATCTCGATAATGATATGTTTTGATATTTGTACCAATAGTCAGGTATTTAGTTTTTTTGGCCCAGGTAAATAAAGTTTTATAGCCTCCATCAGCGATAGTATAGTGCCCGCCGGCATCGTTTTTGTTGTTAGATCTGGAATTTACCCACATAATATTTTGACCGAAGTTACTGCCAAAAAACTCCATTGCAAATGAGAAGTCGCCCCATGGGAAAGACATGTTCTGGCCATGTATATTTATCGGCAGGTTATCAGGCATATGAATAAGAAACATGCCCCCGAACTTTTTATCTGTAACACCATAATGCAACCTGCCTTCCACAATTCTGTTATGGAGTGTTAATTCGGCTGGATTTCTAAATATTGTATCTGTTTCGGATGCACGTAAAAATAAAGGTGATACCATACTGTGTTTGGAGAAATCTGTGGCTGAAACTATAGAGCAGGATATTGTTAAAATAGTCAGTATTAGTAAAGTCATTTTTTTAAACATAAATTGCTCCTCTACTTTAATATATTTTTGATTTTATCTATAGCTGTTTCAAAGTAAATGTCCGACACTTAAAGTTCTCAAATGACTTCGTTTATGTACGCCTGTGAAACTGCACTTCCCCATTTAAACGGACAGTTCAATTTGTACCAGCTATAATAACATACATACCTGCAGGTCAAAATATTCTCAAAAAACCCGTGATGTTATTTTATACGGGCTTTTATACATGCCCTGAATGGTGCAGGATATCCTTCAACTGTTTTATCAGGATCTTTTTTATCAAGAAAGTTTTCCAGAGACTCCTGAGATGACCAGTCAGTTTTTCTTTGTTCACAAGTTGTTGTTTTATCTACTGAAAGTACTTCTATTTTATTAAAACCTGACCTGTTAAGCCAGTTTTTCAGGCATGATAGTGTAGGAATAAAATGTACATTAGCCATTTTTGCGTACCTTTTTTTTGGGTATAACGCTACATCATTACTGCCCTGGATAATAATGGTCTCAAATACTAACAGTCCATCAGGCTTTATACATTTTTTTATTGATTTTAATGTATCTACTGGAGACCTTTGATGATATAAAATGCCCATAAAAAAAACTACATCGAAGTATTTGTCAAAGGGATACAGATCAGCAAACCCAACAGGGAGATAACCAAGTGGCGTTGAGTGATGATTTATGGAAGAGTTAAAGTATTTTTTTATTGTTAAGAACTGAAAATAATACAGGCAGGAAGGATCGATTCCAAGAACAAATGCTGGTTTTTCATTTAACATACGAAACATGTAGTAACCGGAACTGCATCCTATATCTAATACAGAAGAGTTCTTTAAATAAGGTAAAACAGCAGCTAATCTGTTCCATTTCATATATGAACGCCATTCGCTGTCTATTTCAATTCCGAAAAGTTTATAAGGTCCTTTACGCCATGGTATTAACCCGCGTAGAGAGCCTGTAAGTTGTTGCCTGGTATTTTTTTGAAGATCACTATTACTTCCTATTTCAATCCAGTTTGTATCAATGGAACTGTATCCTGCTTTTAACTCCGGCAGTGAAGAATAATAT
>JAAEMD010000252.1 GCA_024225875.1 bacterium | reverse complement strand
TCTGTTTAATGCCGCTTACCATAGTTATTTAGACACTTTTGAGTTACTTCTTAACAGTGGTGCAGATGTATCTGTAAAAAGTTCGCGCGGTACTGTATCTGACTTTGCAAAGAGTCGGAATAAAGTGGTCATGTTAACGCTTATTGAGAATGCCAGGCAAAACAAAAAAAGAAATAGTGATGACGATATAATGGATGCCGCTGGCCGAGGTAGAATAAATGAACTCAAGACTCTCCTGAATAACGATATAAGTATTGGTTTCATAAACAAATATGGACAGACCCCTTTAACAGAGGCGCTTAAAAATGGTCAAAAAGAGAGTGCTGAATATTTAATCAATAATGGTTTTGATGTAAATCAAAGAGATGGTAAAAACATTTCACCTCTTATGTATGCGGCTGTTAAGGGATGGCCTGATGTTATCTGTCTTATGGTATTGATGGGGGCAAAAACAGATAGTTATATAGACAATGACATGGATACTCTGGAACTTGCTCAAAGCTATGGTCAACACAATATTATTAAGATGCTAAAAACAATAGAACCGTGTAAATCAGCACTGAAAAAAAGGGCAGAAGAGGAGAAACAATTAAGAATAAAACAGTATCATCAGAAATATAGAAATAGTCAAAACTACCGGCAAACTCCTCAAGACAGGCAAGATCAACAGCAACAGTACAAACAACAATAAAAACAAGAGCAAAATTAAAAATGATTACTGAAAAAACAGAACATAAAAATTTAATTCTAAGCTTACTACTTCTATTTTTTATCATTACACTTATATTTATAAATACTTCCTGCTG
>JAAEMD010000251.1 GCA_024225875.1 bacterium | reverse complement strand
CTAGAGAAATACCTGTCAAACACTAATGGAAATCCAGCAGTGTTCCAGGCAAATAATTAATAATATCCGAGGCAATAAGTCCGTATCCATATTTCTCATAAGCATAATCTGCTGACCTGCCATGCAGATATGCTCCCAGAACAGCCGCATCATATAAATTTACACCCTGCCCTGTCAAAGAAGAAATTATACCTGTAAGCACATCACCAGCCCCAGCAGTGGCCATACCCGGATTCCCTGTATTATTTATATAGATCTTATCTTTAAAACCCACTACTGTGTTGTGGCCCTTTAACAATATAACCTGGCCACATGTTAAAGCGACCTCTCTTGTTTTTTTTACTCTGCATTCCTGGTTGTTTGTTAACTTAATTCCGAAAACCCGTTCGAATTCTTTTAAATGAGGCGTTAAAACAAACAAAGGCTCTTTTTCAGAGCCCATATCCTGAACATTCAATAAATTCAAACAGTCTGCATCCAGTACAGATTTTATTTTTTTTAAACTACACATTCTGATAACGTCTGAAATCAGCTCTTTTGTTTCCTCCTGCTGCCCCAGACCAGGACCAATAGCCAGGCTGTTAAATCTGTACTGCTTAACATACTGCTCGATTTGCTTAAAGGATAAAATACCTGGAAATCCTTTTTTTGAGATTAATGGCAATACTATAATCTCAGGATATTGAATATTTATTAACGGCACAGCTTCTTTCACAGTCATCAGATAAACTAATCCTGACCCTGCTCTTAATGCTGCCCGGGCAGTTAAAACAGCAGCACCTGCCATTGAAACAGAGCCTGCAATAACACCAACTCTGCCACAGCTGCCCTTATGCACATCTAAAGCTCTTAATGGAAATATTTTTGCAAAATCCGGCATATAGTACTCTTCATGCATAAAACTACAGCCTCAAATTTCTACGCATATATTCATCATTTATTTTTGAATTACCGGTTATGCTTCCAGATTTAAAGTTAGAAGATGTTTTTTTTGAAGCTTTCGTTCCCAGCTTGATCTCTACTTCTCTCTTTTGAATTATTTCAGGCCTGCTATCAAGATCTCTTTTTAACTGTTTAGCTTCTTCCTGCCATATCTTTTTATTATCATATTCCATTACTGTATACCATGTTCTAATAAAACCAGTACACCCGTCAAGAATTATTAGTCGTATTAAAATAAAAGATGATCCTGCTTCTGTTATAACTGGTTATTAACAGAAACCGGATCATCTCATCTTTCTACGAAGATCTCCCGTCCAATATTAAGATTCCAACAAAACAGATCCTGTAAACATCGAAATTATATAATATTTTATTCTCAGGCCATTACTAGTACACTGTGACATAAAATAACAAGCAAAAATATAGTATACTTCTATTTAAGAAGGAGGTAAAGCTATGAGAGGAAAATATCGAATTAAGTTAGAAGCAAAAGAGCGCAAGGAACTAAAAGATTTAATAAAAAAGGG
>JAAEMD010000250.1 GCA_024225875.1 bacterium | reverse complement strand
GGATTATCGGCAATGAACTTAAAAAAGGCCGCTGCTTTAACTTAACTTGATAAATTGAATGTGTTTTTTGGATGCTATTCATCTCTTCTTTTCTCAGTTCTTTTGTTTTTTTGATGATTGGGCTGCGTCAGCAAGCCCTAAGTATACTAAGAACATAAAGACTTTTCAAACTGGCCCAGTTTGAAACAGCTGTCTACAGCTCCATTATACCTGCAAAGTATTTTTTACATTTAAACTCAAAGTCTTGATCAAAAGAATTGAATATAACACCATCAGCTTCATGCAGATATTCATCTCTATTGCGCTGATATTTCATTATTAAAGCTTTTTTACCTATTTTGCTGCTTATAGTGTCATCTTCTGCATCAATAACAACGATATGATCACATATTGACTTCAAACCCGTTTCTTTTATTAAGGCACCGACAATAACTATATCTTTATATTTACTCTTAATAAGAGAATCCACCTGCTTAAGAGTTACTTCTCTTATATTGTTGTGCATAATAGTATTGATATGCATAAGTCTGGTTTCATCAGAAAAAACAATATCTCCCAGCACTTTTCTATCTATGCAGCCGGCTTCATCCAGTACCTGTCTACCAAAACAGAAGACTATTCTTTTTTTTATATCTTCTCTTTCCAAAAGAGCATGACCAACCTCATCCAGGTCTATAGATTCATAATGAAAATACTTTTTTACTATACTTAAAGCCCGGGACTTACCAGATCCAACCCTGCCGGTTATACCAATAATCACAGTTTTTGGTCCGTCTTATATAAACTGTTTTTAATGATATAGTCATAAATTACAGCCGGCAATAATGCTGATGCGTTATTACCACTATCAATTAAAGTCCTTATTTTAGTTGAAGAAACAATAAGTGGTTCATTATCAATAAATATAAATTTATCATAAGAAACCATTTCTAAATAATTTTCATAATAATCTTTATATGTTGTAAGCATATTATTGTCACGTCTTATAATAACAAAGTTCACTTTATTTATTATATCTGCATAACTTTTCCAGGTATGAAGCTGAAAATAGCTGTCCGAACCAATTACACAGTATAAATTATCATTTTGATATTTTTCACCTAACTCATTAATTGTATCTATAGTCCATGAAACTTTTTTTCTCTGCACTTCAAGTTCGCATAACTCATATTTCAATCTATAGCCATTATCAGATCTCAAGTCCTTTATAACAAGATTTAACATAGCTAAACGATGATCAAGTAATGTTCCATAAAAGTACTTATGTGGCGGGATATAGTTCGGGATAAACAGCAGCCCGGAAATAAAGGACAGCAACTCTATTTCTTTTAAAATATTCAAGTGTCCATTATGAAAAGGGTCAAAAGTACCTCCAAACAACGCTATATTAGACAGTTAGTAGGCCTCCTCTCCTCGTAAAACAACATAAATAGTCTTTAATAAAATTTTAATATCAAATATAAAACTCCAGTTTTTTATGTAGTACAGGTCATATTTAAATTTATGCTCAGGTTTTCCAGTTAAGTCCGAACGACCATTTATCTGTGCCCAGCCAGTAATTCCACCCCGCACTTCATGCCTCAATTTAAAATCAACAATTTCCCTGCTGAAATTATCAACAAAAAAAGGCCTCTCAGGCCGGGGACCTACTAAACTCATTTCTCCCTTTAGTACATTAATAAGTTGAGGCAGTTCATCAATTGAGGTCTTTCTTATAAATGAACCTCCTTTTATATAGCGGTTATCATTGCCATGTTTAACCATTACAGGCCCGGTTTCAGCCTCAGCATCAGGAACCATTGTTCTGAATTTAAGCATCTTAAATATACGATTATTCATACCTACCCGTTCCTGAACATAAAAAACAGGCCCATCAGGAGAAACAAGCTTTATATATAACACTGACACTAAAAACAGCGGCAGCAGTAAAGTCAATATTAAAAAAGAAAAAAACAGGTCGAACAGCCTTTTAAATATAAACCCTGTCCTGAAACGGGTTATATCACGCTGAACTGTAAATGGCAGCCCGTCAAAACTATCAAAATCTATAAAACCTGACAAAAACAGATTAACATTAGACAGAACCATTAAATCTATTTTTTTGTCTCTGGCATAATCTTTTAAACCCCTCAAATATTCATTCATATTTTCTATTCTGGTCACAAATATCTTACTGACATTATACTTTTCAACAAGACTCTTATATTCATTAATACTGCCGATAATTTTCAGCTTATTTCTAAGCGTAAAATGACACTTATCCGGAACCTTAAAATCTATAGTACCAACATATCTCATTCGTAATGCCGGAAAGTTTATTATCTTTTCAACTACATCCTGACCAATGGTATCAGCTCCAACAACCATAACATTAACAGAACCAATACCCTTTTTCATCAAATAAATTTCAAGCCAGTGAAAAATTATCCTTGATGTAAATATAAGCATAGTTCCTAACAGCCATGCATAAAAAAGAACATACCTGGAGCCCGGAATATCTCTATATATAAAAGAGACGGCCATAACCTCTAATGTAGCCAGACTAACGCCTTTTACAACACAGACAAACTCATCAACTTCAGGCATGATACCTTTAAAAGATGTGTACAGCCCGGCAAAATAAAAAGCTAATATCCACAAAAAAACTATTAATCCAATAACATTCAAGTAGGACTCTATCTGCGCAAAGTTATAAACCCGGCCATAAGAAACAGAAAAAATATTATGGAAAACCCAGCCAACTTTAAACTTAAGCCCATAAGCTAAAATAAAAATAACTGGAATAAGCAGAATATCTATAAGAAGCCTTGCTATAATAAACAGCCTGGAAACTCTATTAGAGGTTATTATCACAATTCCTGTCTTAAATTTCTAACCATTAAATCATTAATAGCTGTCAAAGGTAATTTCTTTTCAAATAGAACTTTATATACCTGCTCTGTTATAGGCATATCAATATTTTTATCTTCAGAAATTCTGTATACAATTCTGGAAGCTCTAACCCCCTCTGCAAAAGCCAGTTTACCTGTAAGCGTGTTATTCAAGTCTCTTTTTTGTGCTGTTTGATAACCAACATTCCAGTTTCTACTTTGTGAAGAGTTACATGTTGTGATCAAATCACCTAACCCTGATAACCCATAAAAAGTATCCGCCTGAGCACCAAAAAACAGACCAAACCTTATAATTTCCTGTAAGCTTCTTGACATAAGAGCAGCCTTACTATTTACACCTAAAGACAATCCATCAACAATACCTGCTGCTATAGCAATAATATTTTTCAATATTCCTCCAAGCTCTACACCTCTAATATCATCAGCGGTATAGGCCCTGAAACTTTTATTACTCAACAGAAGCTGGAATGATTCAGCAAGTTTCAGATCATCCGAAGCTATTACTGTTGCGGCCGGCAAATCAAGCAATATCTCATGCGCTAAATTAGGTCCTGATAAAACAGCTAAACGAGCACCGCCAAAAAGAGACTTAAGGTAATCAGATATAAACAGTCTATTGTCATCATCAAGGAGTCCTTTTGTGAGCGTTATAACAGGAGCGCCTTTATAGACCGGAATTATTTTTTCAATAATCCTGATAAAATGAGAGGCTACGGCTATAAATAAGTAATCACTTCCATCTATTGATTCTTCCAGTTTAGACGTTGCATCAATATTTTCCGGCAGGATAATATCAGGCAGTATCGGATTTTTCCTTTTATGTACTATATGTTCTGCTATATCCTCACTATGGCACCAGACTAGTACATTATGACCGTTTTTTGCCAGCAGCCTTGCAATTGCCATGCCCCATGGTCCACAACCTAAAACAGTTACTTTTTTTCTCATCATTTATTTCCTCTATATTTTATTCTCTTCTCTTTTAACTAACCTGACGATATTATCCTTATGCCTGATAATTATAAACACCGCTGCGACTGCCACAAGAACAACATATTCCAAAGGATAGTTACTGATATAAAATAATAAAGGAGCAAGTAAAGCACATATAATAGTTGCTAAAGAAACATATCTGAAAGCCCATATAATAAAAGCAGCCGCTATAACTAATATAAAGCCTGTTAAAGGACTAAGTGCGAACAAAACCCCAATGCCAGTAGCCGCACCCTTACCACCCTTGAACCCCGCAAAAACTGTTAATGAGTGACCCAGTATAGCAATAATTCCAATTCCAATATGAAACAGGGGTTCAGCAGAAATATTCAATGCTGACAAAACAGGTATATATCCTTTAATAAGATCCAGAAGAAAAACTAAAACTGCATATTTAAAGCCTAATGCTCTATAAACATTTGTAGCACCGATATTGCCTGACCCTGTCTTTCTAAGATCAACACCTTTTATTCTAGAGACAATTAAAGCAAAAGGAATTGCTCCAGTAAAATATGATATTACAGCTAAAGTAAATATTTGGAAGTTCATATCTATTCCGCCCTTTTCTCTAATTTATAATAAACATCTTCCGCTAAAAAAGAGCTTCTTATCAGCGGACCGGAAAAAACATACCTGATACCTGATTTTTCTGCTTCTCTTTTCATTTCCTCAAATTCTGTCGGATGATAATATTTTA
The DNA here is from genome assembly GCA_024225875.1 of bacterium. Classification (GTDB taxonomy): domain Bacteria; phylum Margulisbacteria; class Marinamargulisbacteria; order JAAEMD01; family JAAEMD01; genus JAAEMD01. The sequence goes on along the minus strand of JAAEMD010000250.1, from coordinate 1,128 downwards.
CCACATTAATATTTTCTTTTCCCGGCTTCAGGTACTGCCCGATTGTTAAAACATCTATCCCTGCTTCCTTTGTATCTTCAAACAGTTTTCTTAATTCCTCTCTACTTTCTCCCATACCAACCATTAAACCAGTCTTTACTATAATATCCTGATTCATCTCCCTTATATTTCGCAGAACATTCAGCGAACGATAATAATCAGCCCCCTGTCTGACTGTTAAGAAAAGTGCTTTTACAGTCTCCATATTATGGTTTATAACATCCGGACAGGCTGCAACAACTTTTGACAAAGATCCTGTATCACCTTGAAAATCAGGTATACATACTTCAATTTTAACATCTGGAAATTCATCTTTTATTCTATTAATAACATATGCATAATGTCCTGATCCGCCATCAATAAGATCATCCCTGGTTGGGGAAGTAATTACCACAAATTTCAAATTAAGCTTTCTTACAGCATTAATAATGATATCTGCCTCTTCCGTGCCCTGATTCACAGGATCGCCATGCAAAACACTACAGTACCTGCATTTTCTGGTGCAGTTCTTACCTAAAATCAAAAAAGTCAAAACACCTCTGGAAAAACATTCTCCTCTATTGGGACATTTTGCTTCCTGACAAATACAGTTAGGAATATCTGTTTTCAATATATTAGATAAACCGGAAACTGCATATCTTTTTCTATTAGAACTTTTTAACCATTCAGGCAAAGGCGGCATGAAGCTATTATAGCTGATTCAAAGTAAAATGTCCTGTTTTGCTGTGTGTGAACATACATATAGCTGGTACAAATTGAACTGTCCGTTTAAATGTCTGAGTGCAGTGTACTTGCGTACATTAACGAAGTCATTTGAAAACTTTAAGTGTCGGACATTTTACTTTGGAACAGCTATAAAACCAGGCAAAGTCATAGTAAACTCTATCCATCACTAATAGGCTGTCCGGTGAAAAATCAAGTTTCAAGAATAATACAACATAATATTTCGATGCAATCCCACAAAAAAAAACACCGAAAAATATACAATATAGCAGAATCAAAATGAAATGTCCGTTTAAATGGCTGAGCGCCAGGGCAATCGCATCTAAATTCCAATGACCCTAGCTAGGTAGTCGCTATTTTTGGAAG
>JAAEMD010000249.1 GCA_024225875.1 bacterium | reverse complement strand
TAGTTACGCTCCCTTTTTTAATTTTAAAAGTTCTAACGCCAGTTTATCTCAAACCTCACAATTAAAATTGTAAATCTCTCTTTCTAGTTCTTCTTTGTTTCTAGTAGGCCCGAATATATATTGACAAAACGGTGATTCATACGCCTTGTCAGTGTCTCTTTTATCGAAATATCTTTTAATATGTACTGTTCCACTAGTGTGTATATATCCCCACCATAAATTTTGTTCCACTGTTTACGCTCCTTTTTAAAATTGCAAATCCGTCTTATTCACATTCCTTAAATAATGTTATCCATATAAATACTGCTACTGTCTAACAGATTATAAAGTTCTATAGCCTTGTCCCTTGTCAGTTCTGTGAATTCTGCTAAGTGGTGCCATTCTTTCACTTCATCATTTTCCTTTATAAGCTTGCAATATGTTGTCACTGTTACGGCATGTTCTTTGGTTCCGGGATGAAACATAATTTTCAAAGTGATTGTTTCATCTTTGCCCTTTTTA
>JAAEMD010000248.1 GCA_024225875.1 bacterium | reverse complement strand
TTTCTTTGTCTAATATTTTTTTTTCATTAGGCAACCAGAAAAGAACAATACCCGACATTGTAAAAATAAAAGCACATAATGTGGGATTCATTCCAATAAACCAGCCCACAGCAATACCTGACGCAGCAACCTGCGATAAAGCAATACTAATAAACGTAATTTTCTTTATATGCACAAACACCCCAAGGTAGGCACAAAGACTGGCAACAATTAATCCCCCCATCATACCTGTAATCATAAAAGGCTCTGTAAAAATATCAATTATATTTACAGTCATTTATAAAACCACCTTCTTTCCATTTACACTGATAAGCTTAATCTCCGTTTTAAAAAGTTCAGACAGTTTTGGTTCGTCCAGCTTTTCTTTTTCAATAATTTCAGGTTTGCATATATGATCCAGAAAAATAAACTTGCTGGCATGATTGATAACCTCTTGAATCTCATGACTGACTAAAGCAATAGTTACCTGCTGGGTTTTATGGACATGTGAAATTAATTCTAAAACTTCTTTTTTTGCTTTAATGTCCAGGTCAATGGTAGGTTCGTCCAGGATTAAAAAGTCCGGCTCCAGACAAAGAGCTCTTGCTAGAAGAACTCTTTGTTTCTGACCACCGGAAAGATTGAAAAAAGGGGTATCAGCCAGCTCCTGGATACTAACAATATCCAACACCTCAAAAACCTTTTCCTTATCTATTGCTGAAGATTTTTTAAAATAACCAATAAGTTTTGCACGTGCCATCATAACAATCTCATAAACTGTGAATGGGAACAAAACATTAATCTGCTGTCTTTGCATGCAATATCCGAAACGGAGTTGCTTACTATATAGCACTTCTCCTTTCTGCGGCTTCAAAATACCCATAATGTTTTTTAAAAGCGTTGTTTTACCTGCTCCATTTGGACCTATAATACCTAAGAAATCCCCTTCCGTAATATGAAGATTCAGGTCTTTTAGAACAATGTTAGTTCCATATCCCATGCAGGCAGATTTGAGTTCAATTATTTTTTTCATTTCATACCTTCTGCTAATTCATTCACAATCGTATCTATCAAACCAAAATAATCTTTCACCTGCTTTGTTCCACCAACAGAATTAGGGACAATAACAACATTTATACCTGTACTGTCTGCCAGAAACTCAGCAGGGCCTGGATCATAAAAAACTTCCATTAATACTGCTTTGATTTTATTGTGATTAATCTTTTGCAGTACTTTTTGCAAATGTCCTGGAGATGGAGGAATACCGGGCTTTGGTTCTATTTCACAAGCAATATCAAGGTTAAACCTGTTTGCAAAATAAGACCAGCTTTGATGATAAGTTATAATCTTATCATTTTTATAAGGCTTTAAAGTTGATTGCCACGTTTTTATCCTGCGATCGATTTTTGAGCTGAAGTCTCTAAGATTAGCCTTGAAATAATCAGCTGACACTGGAGATAGTTCTATTAGTTTCAAGGTTATGGCGTTTGCCATAACCTTAACATTTTCAGGATCAAGCCAGTAATGAGGATTACCCTGCGGATGAATATGTCCTGACGAACCATCAACTTTACCTTGTGGGATTCCCAGCTTTTTTATACCTTGTGAAAGATCTAAATAACCGCTATTACCAGTTTTAATCTTATAGTTTCTGGCATTAGCAACTAAAGGCTCTAACCAGACATCAAAATTCATACCAACTAATAAAACAAGGTCCGCTTTTTTTAGCTTCATTATCATTGAAGGTCGAGGTTCAATAAAGTGAGGATCCTGTGTTCCATTAGAAAAACTGACAATATCAACTCTATCTTTTCCTATTTCTCTGGCTATTGATGCTAAATCAGAAGTTGTACTTACTATTTTGAGCTTTTCCCGGGCATTAACAGATAAAGTCATCAAAAAAATTATCAGTACTGGCAAAACATTTTTAATTCTCATAGTTCATTTTCTCCTTTATTCCAAAGTGTGCGAGTGAGGGCCAGTACCAAATGTTAACTGGCAATAGATCGCATAGTCCGAATCCCTTAATGATTTTGTGTATTGTATTCTTGCTTTAGTCATTTCCGTAAGACTATGGGTAACTATTGCTGAAAGATGAGACATAATTATGGTGTCAGTAGAAGGTGCTTCTACATAATCGTAACGCAGACCGCAGTCCCAGTACTTATTCATTCGGTAATTTAAAAAACTATAAAAGCCTGATCGGTTAAAAGTACCTTCAGGAAGTTCTCTTTTAAGCATATAAACTTCATTCTGGAAAAAAAGCTTTTGATAAGAGCTGATAAATTTTTCATAAGTTATATCAAAACCTGTGACAGTTATCCGGTCTTTATGTTCCTGGTAATGAGAGCCATAACCTGTAATAGCATTTAATCCTGTTTCCAGCTCCTGATCCTGTGATAGTTCAAAGCTTGTCCATAAACGAGTAAGATAGTTGTAATGGGACATACCATCAACATTCTCATTTTCAGAGTGTTCTTCATCATCATGAGAATCAGCGCTATCAATATACCAGGCTCCGATATCCCACTGGCAAAAGAAAGGTGCCGGTAACAGATAACTAAAGCTTAGACCCTGGCCGCTAAGACCATGCTCTCCAAAAAAGGAGTTTAAAACATCTGGTCTGGTTACATAATTCCAGTGATGTGGATGAACAGCATTTATCTTACCTATATCCAGTAATTTTTTACCTGCTTTAACGCTTAAATCAGGGATATGTATACCGGCGCCAGGTAAGTACAGTTCCAGAAAACTAACATAAGCCTCCTCAAGTTCAGCCTGGTAAGTGCTGTCATGTCTATGCAAAGACATAATTACATCCATACGAATAGCAGGATACAGGTATCCCTGAATAGCTAACTCAGTTTCTTCTACAACAAGTTTTTTGTTGTTTTTTAGATGATCGTCAGATCCAAATGTGCCCAGAATATTACCGACAAGACTAATATCAGGTAACTCTATAGCACTTGTATTATTTAAATTTTCTTTAGAAAAAAGATTTTTTTCGTTTGCTAAAAATAATGCAGCAAACAAAAAAACAAAAATTAAGTGTTTTGAAATTATTTTCATAAATAAGCTCCCTGCTAATTTAGTACTATGAATGTTTCAGGAAGAAAAGCTGCCTGAAATACTTTCTATAATGGAGGCGCTCGTGAAGCTTGAGATAAAATTAATCGTCGACTAAAAAGTCCTGATGAGAAACATAATAAATAACCAGCCGTAAAGTAACTAACAAGTAAACTCAGCCCGGATACAAGAAGCGGTAAAAAAGAAACACTTACAGTACAGGCCAGGCAATCATAATGATGATCACCATCAAATTCATGGTCATGATAAGCAGGTGCAGTTATCGATACCCATAAAAATAAAAAAACAAATAAAAAAATCAGTGTCCTTTTCATTGTTTACTAGTTTAGTATACCAAAAATTTCAGTTTAATTAATGGTTTAAAATCCTGTACCTGAGAAGCCATCAAAAATAAACAGAATATTATCCCTATATACTCGGACCGAAATAGAAACGATAAAATCAGACAGGTTTCAATAGATGTAATTTAGTACCAACAAATTGTTTAACAAGCGCTTTATGCTCAGGTGAAGATTTGTTACAAAAATCCAAAAGAGCAGTCTTGAATTCTGAAAAAGTTGGATAAAACTGGTTTATAATCACTTCTTTTTTTAATAACTTCCAAAATCGTTCAATTAAATTCAAATCAGGTGAGTATGATGGTAAATAAACAGGTTCAATTCTAGATGTTTTTAGCCAGTCTTTAAGCATGGGATTTTTGTAATATCGTGAATTATCAATAACAACATAAATAGCGACTTTGTTTGGATAAAAAGCCTCAAGTTCTTTAAAAGAATCGATCGTTGCCTGCGAGTTGATTGAGTCATAATTCTTTGCAAAAATATCTTGTGTAAATGGATTGTAAAATCCATTAAGATTACATCTTTTCCTGCCTGAATTAGTCAAAACCTCTTTTTTCTTGCCTACCTTAATCCAGGCTTTGCCTGTTTATAAATTAGAATATAATTTATAATATCAAATATCAGGTTTAGTTGTTAATTTCAAAAAAAGCTGTAGTTTTTTTACCTCTTTCTTACTATAATAACAGGGAACATTATTTTGTGCGTAAGTTCCATAAAAAGAGGGGGCAGGAGCTTTTTTGTAAATAATAAGCCCTAATTAAAAAACAGGAGTAAAAAATGAAAATGTTAAAAAAATTGAATAAGTTGATATTTGTTTTTAGTTTGATCGGGATACTGGCGACGATGGGCTGTACCAAATCTCTAAGTTCCGATGAGAGTGAGGCTGATACGAGCCAGGAAGGCCTTTTTACGGGCTCGATTGAATTAGAGATGGATGGTAATATCATAAACATTACCGCTAATGATCAAGATAATATCCAGAGTTTTGAAGTCAGGGGCTATCAAGAAGAGTATAGTGACAGCTATATATCCCTTGGTTCAGTAGCAGCGAGCGGCGGCAGTCTGGCAAGTGTGCTAACCGAAGATTTTTATCTGCGGGTTTGTGTCAGAGACAAAAACAATAATTTGAGCTTTTTGTCAAACGTGCTTAAAATTGCTACGTCAAATAATTTAACGTCACTCAGTATGCCTGAGTTGATTCAAAGGACCGAACAATGGGGCAGTAGCAAAGAATATTTTTTGGCACCGTCGGGTGTAGCGGCAGATGATGAAAGCAATATCTATTTAGTGGATTCTTTTTCATTCCGTATTATTAAATTTGATAACTGGAGCAACCATATAGCTTCTGGTTTTGATGATTTTGCATTTCAGAAGAGACCACGTAGTGTAGCCATAAAAGATTCTTATGTTTACACAATCGACGACTCAAAAACAATCATTAAATTTGATTTGGACGGTAACAAGGAAGCTGAGTTTGATGCTACTGCCCAGCTAAAAGAGCCCCGGGCAATTGTGTTGGATGATGCCGGAAATATCTATATTGCTGATAAAGATGCTGGTAAAATTTATAAGTATGATTCATCCGGAGTTTTTCAGGAATCTTATGGAAGAGCTCTAGGGTGGGTGTTAAATTATGTTTCGCCAGGAGATTTAGCTAGACCGCGAGGACTGGCCATAGATGATACTGGTAAAATCTACGTTACAGATAAAGATAATATACAGGTGCTGGACCCCTCTGTTCCTGAGTGGAGTCTGGTAACTTCGGTTAATGCCTCTTTATTAGACTATAAACAGTTAAGAGGCATATCTTTAGATGAAGATGGCAACATCTATGTGGCGAACTCTGCTGATGACGACATAGCTGACAATGTGTTACTGAAATATAGCCCGACCGGTACTTTTCTGGGTAAGATTCCTGTTGCTTATGCGCCACAATATATACTTATAAACTCGAATGACCTGTACTTGACCCGTGGGAACAAGGATTCCAGCGCTGGAAACTCCTGTGGTTTGGATAAATATAGTCTTAAAACCAATGCTTTTCAGTTTGAGCTTAATGATTAAGTTTTGTTTAAGAAAACACATTTTTTAACTCTAAAAGATCCCCGCCTTTTGCCCTGGCGGGGATTTTTGGGATTAAGCAACCTTCTTTCTGTAAATTCCATTTCCAACAATATCTGAACCTTTTTTTTAACAATCCAATTTTACAGAAAGAATGATACACAACCTATTTTTGGTATTTCATGAGGTTTATTGTAACTCAGAATAGGACATGCCCCTGTAGTATGGTTTCAAACAAGTTGTTCTAACTCAGGATAAAGGTATTCAGGAAAGAATATGGGAAGAAGTAAAATAAAAACTAATTTCATCCCCACTCTTCTTATTAAATATTCAGAACATTATAACGACATCTGTTTTAAAGCTGCTTAACGTTAGGATTATAAATTACCCCCTAATGTAATCGCAATGTATGGTGCAGAAAAATCAATAGAAGCATCAGGGTCTGTATAACCTGCACGTTTCATACTATCCATTTTCGCATAAAAGTAACCGGCCTTAAGACCCACAAAAAATAATGGATTTATACGGTAGCGTAATTCTGAACCTGCTAAAAAGCATGGTGTAAAATATTGAGAACGTACAATATCCTCGCCACTTAAACTTTCATTGGTTTTAGTGATTGTATAACCACCGGAAAACAAACCAATCCCGACATCCAGATCAAGAATAAAACTTTTGTTGATCAGAGGCTTAAATTTGGCTTGTACCATCTGAAAGCTACCGCCAGCACTATAATGATAAAAATCTGTATTTATCTTCTTTGAAGAACCTCCACCCATACCGCCAAAAAGAAAGCCCAGTGCTAACAGCTTGTTTATATGAAAAAGAAATCCGCCTGCACCGCCATAAAGGGTTTTTATATCATCCAGTCCGCCTGGCTTTCTGGTGTTTATACCAGAGCCGGGAAAAAACGTATAAAACCCGCCTGCACCACCGTATGGAGTTAAAGAAACATAACCGGTATCAGCAGCACTGGCAAATAATTTATTTTCAACTTCATCATAAATTTCTTTATAATCTTCCAGGCTCATTTTCTTAAGAGTGTCTTTGAGTTCCACTGTTTCCAAAGCTAAAATCTGGTTTGTTACCAGCAGCAACATGAAAAAAACCGAAAAAATAACTTTTTTAAAATTAATCATCACAAAAGCTCCTTTTCATTGATAATTTGACAACTGAGTTTATCATAATTTAGAAAATTTCTGAATTTGAAAATTTAATTATTTAAATTAACCTCAGTTTTGGATAAGCAACAAACAAAACATGAACTATCCATGAGTAAAAGAAGAGTGCCTCAAGTAAAATATTAGTAGAAAAAAGAATATTTAAGGAG
>JAAEMD010000247.1 GCA_024225875.1 bacterium | reverse complement strand
TTCTTTTTCGGCTTCTGTTAATTTGAGTTTTTCCATACCTCTATTATCTCAATTTTATACCTAAAAAATTCATGCTTTTTCTCTGTTATTTCGGGCTTTTTACTTTGGACTGACTATAGATACTGTTTTCTGCTGTGCTTCAGATGATAATTTGGTTGAAGAAATAATAGTTTTCTATAAAACCATTTTGGGAAGAAAGAGAAATTTTTTAGGTAATCAAACAAGGTTGCCAAAAAAAAGTATAGTGCCTTTTTGTACAAAAAACATAAGTAATCAAGGTGTAGTCGGCGAGGCAGCTGCCTGTTTTTGTATTGAATCGCTGCAATCTGCAAAAAAAAGAGGTGCTAAAATTTATGCAGAAGTACAAAGCACTTACGATTATTTTTATTCTTCTGGTTTATCCGGGGAAGACCCTCATCATACAGGTATGGACAAAGTAATCCAAACAACACAAAAAATTTATAAAGAAAAAATAGATTATACAATACAGTCAGCTACAGGTTTTTGGTTATTAGATAATATTAACTATAAAGCACTATATAAAAATTTAGGTGAAGTATATACAACATCTATTGAACCTATTATTGGACATACAGGAGCAGCAAGTGGCCTGCTAAACTCTTTTATTGCGTGTAAAGCGTTAGAAAATAATATTGTTGTTCCAACAATAAATGTAGACACTAAAAATATTGATAGTGATTTTAGATTAAAATACATTTCTAAACCCTTGAAGAAAAAAATAAAAACATCTAGTGTTATTGCTACTGGCTTTGGTGGTTACAACAGTGGTGTTATTTTTTCAAAGTACAAATAACTTTTATGGAAATAGTTCTTAATAAATTATTTATTGTTATATCAGGATTTCTAAATCTCTTTTTAGCTATATTCGTATTTTCTTCTTTCAAACAAAAAAGCAGGCTAATTATTTTCTATATATTTAATACCCTCTGCCTGTCTTTCTGGATGTTTGACATAGCCTCTCTTCAAATAGCATCTAATTTAGAAACAGCCCTGTTTCTAAGAAAAATATTCAGATTTGGAACCTTGCTGATCCCTTTTTCCTTTTATTTGTTTTTATCAGAATTAGTTAAAAACAACAGTAAAATAAATAGAATAGCAAAGTTTGTTTTTGGGTCAGTAGCATCTTCAATTTATATTTTAAGAGTTATTAACTTGCCAGAAGAAAAATATATATTTACTAATATGTTTATTCCTGTTCCAGATATTATTATGTTTTTACATATAATAAATACGCTGTTAGCTTTGATTTGTGGAGTACTTCTAATTGTTAATTATTATCGTAAAGAAAGAAAAATAGACCCCAGCAGAACTATTTTAGTTACTTATGTAGTATTTTCTATTCTAATAGTAACTATATTGGGAGCTTTGTCATTTTTAATCATGTATTTTAGCGACTTTAAAATTAATATTATTTTGAATTCAGGCACAGTTATGTTTACAGGGATTACAGCTTATGCGTTAGTTAAAAATGAGCTGTTTGATTTAAAGCTAATTGTTACCAGAGCTTTTGCTTTTTTTGTTACTTGGTTATTGCTAATTACACCACTTATTACTTCTTTTGCATTAACAAACAGCAAGATGATGCATGTAATTGTTTCAAGTTCATCTTTTTTTCTGGCACTTATTTTTGGGGATTATTTAGTAAAGAAAATTCAAACTAACCGGGCACAAAAATGGATATCTGACTGGTATGATTTAGGAGATTTTACCATTCGGTTTTCTGAAGCATTAGCCCCTGTCCTTGACCCGGTGGAGTTATTTAAAACTATCCGTAACGAGCTTCGGATAATTATGAAAGTTCCGCATGTTTATTGTTTTTTAGCAGAACGAAACGCTCCCCAAAATGACAATGTGCTTTTTTATAAACATCTTTTTCAAAGCCCAACTAAAACAGATTTAGAAAAAGAAGCAAAGGAAAACCCTTATTATAACCCTGAAGAACCATTGATACCTGTAAATATTGGCAGTGATAGTGCCTTAACTAAAATGTTACTTGAAAAAAGAAAATTCATGAAAGATAAAGAGATTGATAAAAGTATTCTTGGAGAGCTGTTAAGTTTTGGCATTAAGGATACAAAAATAATTATTCCAATGTGTACAAACGGTGACCTGGAAGGTTTTGTTATTCTCGGCCCTAAAAAATCCCAGGCTCCATATTACTCAGTTCACAAAGTAGTAGATAAATAGTATACTTAGTTTATGCAAAAAACAGATGCCAGAAAATTGACAAGAGACGGACAAGAAACATTAAGGATTAGAGTTGTTAAAGCTATAACATCAAATAAAGTAACCTG
>JAAEMD010000246.1 GCA_024225875.1 bacterium | reverse complement strand
TTTAGAAAGAAGCTCTATTATTCTCTTGAAGACCTTCAGGTTGATGTCGATTTTTGGGTTCATAAATATAATACTGACCGCCCTCATTCTGGTAAATATTGTTATGGTAAAACACCTTTTCAAACTTTTTTGGATGCGAAATATATCGCTTTTGAAAAAAATACTCATCTATTGATTAATAACCACAAGGAGGTGCATAATGAATCCAGCCTTTCAGACACTGGCTCTTCTGCTTTAGTTTCTGTCTGTTAATTTAACTGTCTGTCAGGTTAAGTGTGGTTTAGTACAATCTGTCCAGGTCTTTAGCAATACTTTTACGCTCAAAATTGTTTGCACCATATTCTTTACCATTAAAACTATGTTTTTCAATTAACTTTGTGTCCTGCTTATATTTCATTCAATCATACTGTGGGTCAGAAAATTTTACTTCTTCTCTTTTCCCATATTTTTTTATTCTTTCAGGCCCCATAACCATCCAGGGCTTAATATTTTTATTTACTACAGAACCAGGCGTAACTACCGCACCTGCCCCTAAAGTTATCCCCGGTAATATAGTTACATTTGTCGTTGACCAGGCATCTCTCTCAATTGTCGTTGTCGGACGAAAAATATTTCTTTGTTCATTTGGGATCATTGGCCCGGAATGCCTGTGCCCCTCCTGGATAACCTCAGTAGCGCTGATAATAGTTGAATTAACCCCTAGCCCACTATATTTTTTCATAACAACCTTCCCACCACCTGTAATCAGGGAATTTAAAGCTAAATGGCATCCACTTTCAATAACCAGCTCATCACATAAGATTTTACTTCCAATATCAATATAAACAAATCTATCAATAGTATATTTTGATGGATTTTTTAATATTACATGTTTTTCTATTAAGATATTACCCTTAAAATTATTAAGTTTTTTACTATAAAATAATGCCCGAATATAAAAACCAGAAAACCCTTCTATATAATTAATAAATATCTTAATTATAGTTCTATATACAGGAACAGGCAGTGTTAACAAAAATGA
>JAAEMD010000245.1 GCA_024225875.1 bacterium | reverse complement strand
TGTTTCAGGTGAATGGAATTTAGTTTGTACGGCATTTAATTTAAAGCGGTTACATCGAATTGCTATAACAGCTTAAATAAATTCAATTTGGGTTTCAAATACCTCTTGTGTATTTATATTTTGACAAAGACCTGTAATCTGCCGTTGAGTATAATAAAAATATTCAGGCAAACTAAATAAATGGTTCTTTGGTTGGTGGTGGCGTTTTTTTTAGAAAAAGTTGTATCTTAAAGCGTTAAGAACGACAGACTCCTAGGTTTTTGTATCCTGCAATAACTTTGCGTTGTACCGGACCTTCAGGGCTTTTTGCATAAATAGATTCTTCAATGCAATATTCAGCTTTAAAACGCACAAATGATCCACCAAAAATTATTGGGGCAACATATTCAGCCAAGGTATAAATATCTTCTATCCGATTATCAAAAGGCGTTCCGGTCATAGATATCAAATACTTTGGTTCAAGTTTGAATATTCCTTTAGTGCGTTGGGAGTTATAGGTTTTCATATAGTGCGCTTCATCAATCACAAGCATCTGTTCGTCTGTGAATTTTTTGAGAAGATCTATATATTTGTAAGTCATTTCGAAATTAATAATCAGAAAGTGATAAGCTGGATTATCTTGATTTAAAGAAAGAAATTTTTGGATGGTTTTTTCACGCTTTGCTTTTCCTCCAGAGGGGACGCAATAGCCAAAGTTTGTTCGTTGTTCAATCTCTTTAGCCCACACTGTTGTTTTAATAGAGTTGGGACAAATGATGAGGCATCTTTTATTTTTAGAGATTTTAAAGCGATAAAGAGCTGTTCTTATAGCAACAATGGTTTTACCCAATCCCATTTCATCAAGACACAGGATTCGAGGGTATAGTTCGTTGATATGAGAAGCTACAGTTTGGTGGGGATAAAGAGTAGTATTTTTGAGGCCAACATTTTGAATTGTTATACCTTCAGCATCTTTTTGTTTTTTGATTCGATTAAAGATGTCTGTTCGGTCTTCAAGACAAGTCATATACTCAAGCAATGGCTCATCAACTGTTACAGGGGTGATGCTCTTGACTGCCAATAGCAGCTCTTTAAATACAGGGAGTAATAACGGAAATTCAAAGTTAAAGTTTTTGGGATTATAGCTAGGCTTAGTTTTAACAAAAACTAATTGAGAATTGTTCCCCCAAAACAATATGCGGTTTTCACCTAAAGTAAGAAAAGCTTTTTTATGGCGTTCTTGTGTAACTGGACTTCTTGAAAGTCTCTGTTCTACTTTTACCATAACTTCTTTTAAGGGGATATCAAGTGAGGGCATCTAAAAGAACTCTCCCTCTTCAAGCTTTTTGATTACTTCATTTTCCTTAGTATTTAAAACAAGGATATTAATAAGGAAGTTTATAGATTTTCCTGTTCGCTCATTAATCCTTTTGAGCTTGTCGTAGTTATGCTTCGTAAGCCTGATTTTGGTTAAAATTTCAATTCTGTTTTTCATAGAGAAACAGATTATCTAAATCCAAAATCAATTAATAATTTGTTTGTTTTTAATGGAACTTATTGTTTTTAGCTTCAAAGCGATATGTTTTGAAGGCTGTTTTATTACTCAAGTGTTAGTTGGAGAGTTTTGTTAAAAGCTAAGGCTTAAACTGGCAAGTAACTATCAAGTAACGTGCTTGGTCTGGGCAAAAATGATATAGGGAGAATATTTTAAAATTAGGAAGCATTAGGGGCCTTTTAAAAAAGTATTTTTATCACATTTGAACTCAAAACGACCACTGTGTACACGATCAGTCGTACCACCTATCTTTTGTTTTGGAATACACTTACATCCATGGCAGTCGTAGATTCGGTTTTTAAACCAGATGAAAAACTTATTAAGGCATTAAGAGAAACTATAAAAGCTTTGCGAACAAGCAAGAAATATAGTCAAAAGGTGTTAGGAGAACGTAGTAGGCTTCACTGGCGTTATATTCAGCGCATAGAAAACGAGTCAACCACACCTAATAGTAGCCTTAGTGTTTTTGCTCGTATTGCTAATGGCTTGGGTTTGTCGCCAGTGAAGCTACTAAGAGAAATTTATAAAAACATCACTTAACTTAATACTGTTTCTGGTCTGGGACGGGGTTTTAAAACATTTTTTCTAAACATAACTTTTTCCTCTCTGGATGGATAGAAATAGTGCATCAAGCTTCTTGGATCTTGGTGGTTTAGTGTTTTTTGTGCCATAGCGGTATTTTCCTTGCCAAATATTGTACCTATTGTTCTACGAAAAGAATGCGGAGTAACACGTTTGACATAGCTACAGTGAATTTCGTTTTTTTGTATATAGTTATTGATCTTGTCTTTTAGGGCATTGCACCATAACTGAATTGTGCGGTCACACTTAACATCTATAAGAGGTTTTTTGCCTATTTTTATCTCAGCCTTTGCAACCTCCAGATATTCTTTTAGTAAATCAACTGTTGCCTGATCTAATGGTTCGCTAGTCCTTCCGTACTTACTGTTCTTGTTTCCAGGTGCTTTAACAAAAGATACCTCTTCACGCATGCATCCAGGATAAGGAGTAATCCTTTCATCCAGTTCAAGGTCATGAACAAATATCTTGCGGATATTACTTACTCTTGGGCCAAGATCAATCAGAAAGCAAATACCTACAAATTCTCTAAGCTTTTTTGAGTATGCGGAATCTGTAGTTTCGTTATTTTCGTATCGCACCTTTTCTGCTTTCATTGCCTCATTTATTATCTTCTGGATAACTTCCAAATGTGTTTGATTTAATGGCTCTGGCGGTTCCTCATCTAAAGATTCTGTTTTTTTTGATTTTGGAGGCATTGGGTTTTGGCATATTAATTCCTGTTCAGTTGCGAAGCAATAAAACTTGTTTAAAGTTGATCTGTACTTATCTCTGGTTGATTTTTTTACTACTTGCTCTTCACGCAGTTTTTGAAAATATTCTCGCAACTTCTTTTTTTCTAAAAGAAGCAAATTGTTACCAAGGTATTTAAAGATAGTTGTCAGATCATAATAATATGATTGCAAACTTGTCATTGGAGACTCTTCTTCAAATTTTAAATACTCAAAAAATTGCTGATAAACTTTGGGTAAAGCCTTAACTTTATCTTCGAAATTACACATATTTCCCTCCTATTTATAGTACTGTTTGCATTAAGTACAGTTCTTTTTCCATATCATAATGATATGCATTTAAGCCAAGCTGATTTAGACGACAATATTTAATAATCATAAGCGTTATCTTATAAAAACCTGTGATATATAAATCAATAGCTTTATAGCCTTGTTTTTTTATTTCCAGAGCTTTGTTTGCTATTGGTAATTCGTACTGTTCAATATTATCTGGATCAACCGCTTTAACTGGTAAAAAATAATCATCTACTGGCATTTCATGTCTCTTCATTGTGCCAAGAACTTTTCTTGTGCTTATATTGCCAAAAGATTTTTTTTCTTTTATATAGCAGCGACACGCTAAAATTTTCTGAAGAGAATATTTTTCTTCTAGTTCTGGGTTGTAATGATAAGCGCCAAAACCGATTCCAAAATAGTTGCACCACTTAACTATCTCTAAAGTTAATCTGGTATATCCTGAAATGTAGCAGTGGATATCAGTATAGTTTTGCTGTTCTTTAAAAATGCCAATTTGTTCTTTTATTTTTATAGAATAGCTTTGCCAATTATCAGGATCAAGCCTGCCTTCAAGCAGAAAACTATTAACAGGAAACTCATGTCTATTCTTGTTATCAATAGCCCCCACTTTTTTAATCTTTTTTGGCCTACACACAGTTGTATCCACTGTTTTTATTGACGCTTTCATTTGAAAATCACTCCTTTACTTTAAAATATCATAGTTTCATTTGCCTCAATCTTTTTCCGCTCAAGGTAAACTGCACCCCTAAACGATGTCCGACCAAGGTGTTTTCTTTTAAATAGCCTTTTTCTTCAAAAACCTCAAAAAGTCCAAAGCCGGTTATTCTAACGGACTCTCCTGTTTCCAAAAAGTCTCCGATAGTATCAAAGATGGCATCAAAAATTTCTCGTCTTTTATGCCTGTTCATTCGTTTGCCATTAGTTGTTGGTGACAGATTCTTACTGTTCATGACTTTGTTCAAAATCTGTTTTTTAGTTATCATCAATTATCTTGCCCCCGCCAAAACTGCCGGATTAGTTACTTGCAGTATTTTGTTCAAAATATCATCAAAATCCATACACGGCTTCCTAATAAAACCTATTGCGCTAGTGTTCGATACTTCTTTTTCAATATGCCAAACTCCACTCATAATCATTATTTTGAGATTAGGGAAACGAAAATGTAACTTTTCTGCTAAATTAATTCCATTTATCCCTGGCATATTGTAATCAATAAGTGCTAGCTCTAAGTTTTCAGATGCCTTTCTCATCGCTGTAGTTCCGCTGGCTGCTGTGATTACTTCATATTCAGCACCTAGAACCATTTGAAACAAAGTTAATAAGGCCGTGTCGTCATCAACAATTAATATTTTTTTATTTGTCATAAAATAAACCTCCTTAATTTCAAAGAGGAGAAAATATGGTACACTATCATGCGTAGGGGTGGACCCTTAACAGGAAACCTTCAAAATCCAGTTGGTTTGCCCCGATCCTACACATTTAGCACCTGTCCTCTCTGCTTTTTAAACAGAGGCACATATACCCCCTAAATTGATAAAAAAATAAGCATTAATCCACGTATCAAAAAATGCGCTTGAACTATGTACAGTTCAGAAGCATTGACCACAACATGATCATTGTTATACGTTTACTTGTCTTATTCTATAAATTGGGAATTTAAATTGGGTTTGGTATTATGCCCTGGTTTCCCACTACTATGCTATGTCCGCCCTCCCTTCTTT
This sequence comes from bacterium, assembly GCA_024225875.1. Taxonomy (GTDB): domain Bacteria; phylum Margulisbacteria; class Marinamargulisbacteria; order JAAEMD01; family JAAEMD01; genus JAAEMD01. The sequence goes on along the minus strand of JAAEMD010000245.1, from coordinate 1,687 downwards.
AGCAATTTTTGTCTTTTGCAATCCGCAAACAATTGGATAAAGACCTTGACATTATAGCATATTTTTGGTTTAGCACAACTCAGCTTTAATTTTTGCTAATAACCGCTGTGTAGAAATTGAACCATCTTGCTTTTCGTTGTGCAGGCATTCCCAGCTTGGCTTTCTGTTCTCGGATAGCGCAACCAGATCATATTCGCCATAATTATTGTATTGAACAATCGTATAATCGTTATGATTAATTCCTCTTTGCTGTTCTATATCTGAAATCACGTTTTCAATAGAATTTGTTAGGCTTATTTCTTTATTGTTTTTACCCTCATAAACTATGAGGATTTTATCCTGTTCAAATAGTTTGTAGGCATAGGGGGCTAGTCGATTCCTGGCCTTCATATTACTACTTTTGTTCCGGTATATCTGAAACTTTAATTTTACCTGTTGTCATAACATCGGATAGGTATTCAACTAAATCTTCTTTGCTGAACTTTATTAATTCCTGCGCTACCTGTTTACTTTCAATTACTTCATTGTAATGGTTACAACAAATATTTGTTATTTCGTCGGTATGATATTTTTTCATAATGATTTCACTCCTTACTTAATTTTATATTATTGGCTTTGTTTTTCACATAGCTCATATAATGAAAATACAAAATCGATAATCTCCTGCCTCAAGTTTTCATCTGAAATAGAGTCGATTAGTTCTTTAATTTGCTCTAACGCTTCATCTTTTGACTTAGATACTTGATAATTACGCATAACACAAACCTCCATCAATACTCATCAGCTAGCATAATTGTTAGCACTCGTTTGGTAACTTTTGGATCGCTGGCATCTGGTGAATGATATTCCATTTTCAGATCGTAATAATCTATTTTCCAAAATACTTTAATTTCTTTATATTCAACTGCCCCAAAATCGTGTTCTTCATAAGTATCGTTGCCCTTATTAAAGTCTTTATATTCTCGTATCTTGGTTATCATTTTTTCTTTGACATCATCTTCTAAAGCATCAAAACCTTCTGTCCAACATACTTGTCCAAGGTTTCGCAAAAAAGTACCTCGCAATAGGTCATTTAGCTTTTTAATTTCTTCAACATTTTCGTTTCTTTCCACAGTTTTATCCTCCATATAAAAATTAACCCGTCCCAAGTGGACGGGTTGTAAATAGCCATTTATGTTTCAATTGGAATTCTTATTTATTCAATATATGTTGCACCGCCTTTTCTGAATCCCAAGCCTCAATTCCTATGAACTTGCTATATATCTCTTGGGCGGTCATTGTTATAGTTGGCTCCTGTTTGGTATTTTCAATTTTTTGTAGTTCGTGTATTGGGTGGTCACTATCCCAGTCCTGACTATCGTATGCTTGTAATTCCTCTTGAAGTGCATTTAAGCCAACATCTTCCGGTACAAATTCATTGTCACCATCACATTTAGAAAACATTGCTTGTTTCTGTTCAGGGCTAAGTATTCCCTGTAGTACTTCGTCTCTGTGAACCTTGTAATTATCTGCGTCACGATACAGGTATGATATAAGAGTATTCATAATGGCCTCCATTTAAAAAAATATTAAAAGCGTTTGGTATTATGCGCTTAGTTTTTTGTTAGTTTATCTAGGAGTCTGTCGTTCTTAAGCAGAGATGATAAAATATAAGGAAGAAGAAATAAATCAGCGAGGTAAAAAATGA
>JAAEMD010000244.1 GCA_024225875.1 bacterium | reverse complement strand
ATAGGTGTTTAGTTTCATTTGATGGCAATCTAGATCACAAATTTGAATAATCATTCTCTAGAGTGATTTTTGACCTGAAGTCTTATAAATGTCGACTTTTTGCATAAATTTCAAAGCTTTTGTAGCGCTTTAAGGTGGTGACTGCATACGTTTTGGTTATAATTGTGTTGATTGTCATTTGTCTGGAGGAGGTGTTCTGTAAGGGGCCAGGTGGACAAATGACAAATAAAATATGTTGTTTGTAAAAGCACATAAGGACTTGTGAATCAGTTGTTGTTGCAAAAAGATATCTGTATTTATTGAGATGCATATAAACATTATTTATGACTTTATAAATAATGTTTTTTTGTATCTCAATGGCACTATTGTTACTTTTACGCTGATTTTTAATAAGAATAATTAATAAAAGAACGCAACATCGGGGTAGTTTGCACCATGAAAAACGTCAACAGGTCTATCGACGTAAAATATTTAAGAACATTTTCACACGTTGCTAAGCACAAAAGTTTTACAGCTGCCGCTGAGTCTTTATTTATGACACAGCCTGCGGTATCTCAGCACATAAAAAAAATCGAGAGTACAATAGGGGCAAGTATTTTTGATCGAAAAGAAGGATTTTTACTGACTAAGCATGGGAAGGTATTATTGGATTACGCTGATCAAACCATGTCCATGTATGAAAGGTTATTTGAAGACCTAGAAAAAGTTGAGCTAAGAGATCAATTTAACATAGCGATCGCCGAGTCATTTTGTTTCGATATGGTCAATCGAGTCATTAATGAGTTTCGAATGCTGAACAATATCGACTTATCCATAAACAGTTTTACTAAGTCTTCTTCGTTGGACCAGTCGCGTTATGACTTAATATTTACTATGGATAGAATTTCACAAGGAAACGGAAAATCTTATCAATTAAAAACGGTAAACTATGTGATCGCACATTCAAATTCACTTGACCCTTATGAGTGCTATCCACAGAGAGTTGTTTTCTGTAGCTCTTTGTCTAAGTCATATGTTCAAGAATTACTTAACAATTATAATATTGATTCGTCTCACGTAACGAGTTGGGTTAAAACAAGTTCATGCCAGTTGCTTAAAAATGAACTCGAGACCAATGGGACGGTTTTAATATTTCCTGAGTGGTCGGTATGTGATGAAAAGTGTAAGACAATCCCGTTACGTCAGAAAGT
>JAAEMD010000243.1 GCA_024225875.1 bacterium | reverse complement strand
GGAATATAGACTCTGTCTATGTCAAGCAACTCACTGTACCATATAAACGCCCTTTCAAAATCACCGATACCTATTTTAAACTGAGTTCCGTCCTGCTGTTTTTTTAAAGTTATCCAGTTTTGTTTAAAATCTATTTTTGTCACATAAAAAACATCCAGAAAAACTATATCTGCGTTAGGAGACAGACTGGACAGTTCCCCCTGTTTAAAAGATGCTTTTGCATGGACAATAAAATGCTTCTGGCTTGTATCTCTGGGATCATCCGTAAATGTAAATACTTTTCCTTCATCATTGGTGGAACTCTTCACATTATCATCAATATACCGGTAAATGAAAAGCGCCCTGCTTAAAGTTTCTTTGTTGAATTCGATAATGCTGCGAGAGTCTGTTATCTTAAGAGGGCATTTGATATTGATGCGGCGGGCTGTAGTTAAATCAAATTGTGCTGATACAGAACAGGAAAATAATAACAGGACAGCAATAACAACATGTATACATATAATTTTTTG
>JAAEMD010000242.1 GCA_024225875.1 bacterium | reverse complement strand
CTTTTATCTGCTGTTGTTCTTGAAATTCATGAAGATTGGTTGTCAGAAAGGAGATATTTGCCTAATGAAATAAACGATTCAGATATTGTTGGAAATGGAATTTACAGAAAGAAGGTTGCTTAATCTTTGTAAGCCGGATTTTGGTTAAAATTTCTATTCTGTTTTTCATAGCAGAAAACAGATTATCTAATTCCAAAATCAATTAATAATTTGTTTGTTTTTGTTGGAAGATTTTGTTTTTAGCTTCAAATCAAGGGTTGTTTGAAGCCAGGCAGGTGATTGAGTTGTTGTTGGAAAATTTTGTTACTTTGGGTAAAGGTGCATTTACTGCTAAAATAGCGGCATCAGAACAAATAAATGTTTAAAATTTGTAAAATATAGAGTTCTGTATATTAATATGTTATGTCAAAAAAGGAGAAATCATGAGAAAAAAGCAAGTATTTGTCAGCTTTGATTACGACAATGATAAACGATATAAATTTCTATTACAGGCATGGGATGCAAACCCTGACTTTGACTTTGTCTTCGAAGATAAAACACCCGGCGAAATCAACACGAACAACATCGACAGAATAAAAGCTGGCTTAACAACACAGATAAATGATTCAACACATACATTATTCATTGTTGGAAAACACGCCAATCAACTACATAAAGACCGCCATTTAATCGGATTTGATAACTGGATAAACTTCGAAGCCTACCAAAGCATTCAAAACAACAATTATCTAGCAGTTGTAAAGCTTGACGATTCTTGCGTAGTGCCAAAAAAACTAACAGCGAAATATTGGTGGTTGTCAGGATTTACTGAAAGAAACGTTATTAAAGTGCTAAATAAATCATCAAAATAGAGCCAATATGGATAATGGTAAATTACAAATATTAGTAGAGCATTACACTCATACTTTTGATTTTTTGCAGACACACCTAAAAAAAAGAGACAGGTTATTCATAAGTATTTTATTTTTAATGATTGTAATGTTATTTCAACTATACACCCCTAACGAAACATCAGCCCTCATATCACAACTTATTTCAAATAAGCTTGAGCTAAAGACAATAATAAACTTTTTATACATCCAAAGCATCATATGGTTTATTTTATTAGCTGTTGTTATTAAATATTTTCAATCAGTAGTGTTTATAGAGCGCCAGTACAGCTATATTCATTCTTTGGAAAAGACTTTGAGTAATCAATTTGATAATGGAGTATTTACTCGCGAAGGTGACTCATACTTAAATGACTACCCGCTATTCCTTTCTTGGGCTTCATTTTTGTATACTTTTTTATTTCCAGTAATCCTAATTGGTGTAATAACAACAAAAATATTTAGTGAGTACAAAAAGTATGGGGGTAATGAGATCCTGATCTGGTTTAATTTATTTATTTTTATATTTATAACTATTTCTATAGTGTTGTATTTATACGTCATACATCTTAAAAAGAATAAAAGCACATAACAAATTGTTACACTTCATAAAATCTCGTAAACTCGAATGTTATAATATTTTTAAGCAATCTGTTCAACCAAGAATCGCTTCCGGTCTTGGGCGAGGCTTCAAAACATTCTTCCTAAAAGCAAACTTTTCTTCTTTTGAAGGATAAAAATAGCTCATAAGACTTCTTGCATCCCTATGATTAAGTTTCTTCTGAGCCATAGCAGGATTCCTTTGTCCAAAGATTGTACCTATAGTTCTCCTGAAGGAATGAGGAGTTAAAATCTTCAGGAAAGAAATTTGAATCTCATGCTTTTCAATATAGTCATTAATTCTCTTTTTTAGATTGCCACACCATATTTGAATTGACCTGCTATCTTTAACATCAATTAATGGTATTTTTCCTATTGTAATATCTGCGCTTGCAACTTCCAGATATTCTTTAATAATATCGACGGTAGCTTTATCTAATGGCTCGGAAGTCTCTCTGTAACGTCCATTTTTACTAGCTTTAACTTTAACAAAAGAAGATAGTTCACGAACTCCACCCGGATATGGTCTTATATCTTCATCCAGTTCAAGATCATCAATAAATATTTTTAATATACTGCCAACACGAATTCCAAGATCAATCAGAAAACATAAAGCAAGTGGTTCTCTAAGTTTTTTTGCATAAACTCGGTCAGAAATTTCGTTGTTTTCATATCTTAATTTTTCAGCTTCGATGTCGCTGTTAATAATCCTTTGTGCAATCTCAAGATGTGTCTGATTTAAAGCTTCTTTTTCTTCTTCATCCGGTATTGGATCGGAAAAGTTTTTGGGCATAGGATTTTCACATATTAATTTCTGTTCTACAGCAAATACATAAAATTTATCCATTGCAGCACGATAAGTATTTCTTGTGGATGCTTTTACGGTGTTCTTTTCCTTTAGCTCAAAAAGGAAATGCGCTATTTGTTTTCTGTTTAGTAAAAGTAAATCTTTACCTATTAATTTAAGGACTCTGTTGTAAGCGATCCTCCAACCACATACTAAAAAGTTACGCGCAAAAGATATAATGTTAATGCCTGGAGGTGAAAGTAGTGAAAAGTGATAACGAAGAATGGATGGGGCATTATGCTGGTTGGCGGGCCAGTGGAAAGACACAATTGGAATATTGTGAGTTAAAAGAAATTCGGTTTTGG
>JAAEMD010000241.1 GCA_024225875.1 bacterium | reverse complement strand
CCGATCTCGTCTTTTTATTTATTCGATTGGGTTGGGGAACAGGATCGTAATCCATAAACCTGCCCTCCTTTATTCTTTTTTTATTCTAACAGAGAAAACCTGGCCCTCTGGGCCAGGTCAGAGTTCAACGGCTTTGCCAGTTGAACTCTTCATATGGTAATCACATTTGAAAGTTGCACCCACAACTTCAATAAGGAGAACCAGATGAGTCGATTTAAAAAGTTATCACAAAGTTTATGGCATTGCCAATACCATATAGTATGGGTTCCGAAATATCGTTATAAAATATTGTATGGAGATATAAAAACAGAAGTATCCAATTGCATAAGAGCTTTTTCCGAACAAAAAAAATGTGAAATTATAGAAATGAATATACAGATAGATCATGTACATTTGTTGGTTATGATTCCACCCAAACTATCAGTTTCAGCTTATGTCGGGATTGTAAAAGGCCGAACAGCAATAAGGGTGTTTAATAAGTTTAAACATTTAAAGAAAAAACCATACTGGGGCAACAAGTTTTGGGCAAGAGGATATTGTGTAGACACAGTAGGACTTGATGCAGAAATGGTAAAAAAGTATGTAAAATATCAAGAAAAGAAGGATAGACAAGCGGAGCAGTTGGAACTTTTCAAAAATTAAGAGTAATTTAAAATAATAAAATGTGGTGCGACTTAAACCTTGCCCCCTTTGGGGGCAAGGCATTTAATCCCCTTTTAGGGGTTAACACAATACCGGCCCCTCTGGGGTCGGATTTTTATTTTATTCTGCTGCAGTTCCAGTTTGGTACTACTTATCAATCCTCAATTTTCCATACTTGTTTTAGAGTTAATATTGTAGAAAATATGAAAGCTGAAACAATCACAGCTGAGATCCTCAATATTGACCATT
>JAAEMD010000240.1 GCA_024225875.1 bacterium | reverse complement strand
AGGCCGCTGCTTTAACTTAACTTGATAAATTGAATGTGTTTTTTGGATGCTATTCATCTCTTCTTTTCTCAGTTCTTTTGTTTTTTTGATGATTGGGCTGCGTCAGCAAGCCCTAAGTAATCCTATAATAAGCCCTAAAAAAGATAATAATAAAAGAGCAAAAAATAAATTATTCATTTCTTCACCTTTCTAGTTTTGAAAACTTCTATAAATAAGTTTATTATACAATATCTTTTTAAATCTTGATGATTATATAAAAAGACGGTTAGTAATTTTTTAATAACCCCTTTGATAGCCTTACACGAATATTTTTACTTGTATATATTTCAATTAGTTTGTGTTTTTCCATTTTACTTAGAACCCTTAATAATTTTCTTTCAAATTTTTGCCTTGGAATACCCCTAGAAACTATGCTGTGCTTTTTAAGCACTTTAGTAGACAAGGAATCTTTTGTAGCACTGTAATTCGGACAATTTAGCAAAGTATCGATAATAAGTTTTACAACTTGTTTATTTTTAAGATTTATTACAGTATGAATGTTTTTTATATCATCTTCAGAAATGGAAATACTTTTGATCTCTAATACATCTATCAATTCCTCTTCAGTTATGCTTGGAGAACTTGGTTCTTTTTTACTTATTTCTTCTGGTTTAAAGCCATTTTGAAAAGCTTTTGAATGTATGTTATCTCCGGCCTTTTTAAGTTTATCTGATAAATCCCAATTGTTATTAATGTGCCTTCCAATATTATAAGCAATCCTTCTTTCAGTTGAAAATAACAAGTCCGTTTCTTTTCCCCAATGAGATATTTTAAACCACAAATCTGAAGACTGGTATAATTCAGTCGATAAAGAATCATTATTGTTTACAAGGGCTGGTTTATTATTCAAAGAAACTGGCTGTTCTATTTCAGAAGTATTTTGAACTGTATCTAAAGTTGAACTTGTTTTGTGAGATTTTACTATTTTATAATTTTGATTTCTTTTGATAAGCTGCCACAAAGGTTCTAATGAGGTGTCTTTTTCAGCATAAAATTCACAACCACGGATTCTAAAAAACTGCCATCCGCATCTTTCTAATATTTTTTGTCTCAACATATCATTCTGATATTGATCTATTCCATGGAATTTATCGCCGTCACATTCTATACCTATTTTAATTCCATTATCGAGAACTACAGCTAAATCTATACGAAATCGACCTACCTTATACTGTGGTATTACTTTAAAACCCTTAGTAACAATTTTATTGAAAACATCAATTTCAAATTTACTTTCAAAAGGTTTTATTAAACCATTATTAGTATCAATAGCTGAAGTAAGCGCACAATTAAGTTTAATTTTATCATTGTATATATATTCCAGTAGTTTATATCTCAGATCTTCTTTATTTGTTAAATCATTAAGCTGAATGGAATGGCATAATACTAGCTGATCCTTTGCACGGCTTACAGCAACATTAAAGCGCCGTTCATAGTTAGGTGTTGTTAGAGCCGTAAAGCGATAACTAGGGCTAACTATCATACTCAGAAAAATAACATGTCTTTCATCACCTTGAAAGCTTGTTGAATCGCCACATACAATTTTATGCTTTTCTATTTTTTCTGGACCAATAGAATCCAGTAACACTTTTTCAATGAAATATGCCTGTGCTCTTCCTTGGAGACTTATTACCCCAATTGTAATATTTTCAGAATTTGAACCTTCAATAATTTCTTTAATCATTTCTGCTATTTTGTTAGCTTCAGGTTTATTAATTAAATTTGGAGAATTTCCTTCTGTATGGCCGCTTTTCATATAAATACCTTTGATTGGTGCAATTCTATTTTCGGAATATTGCCTCATTGGATTAAGTGGCATTCCACTAGGCGCATAAAATTGTTTATTACAAAATTCGATTATTTCAGGCATACATCTAAAATGTTCCTTTAGAACGATCATTCCATTATCGTTTGCATTACAAAAAAGAAAAGCATGGTCAAAAAAACTATATTCTCTTGCATACCTATCTTTAAATTTCACTTCTTTTAAGTGCTTTTCGATTAATTGAGTTACTTGAAGATCTGTAACCCCTACATATTCCGGGGCTGTTTGCTTATCATCGCCAACTATAATTATTTTTTTTGTTAGATAAAGTAAGCACAGTGCATCTGGGCCTAACTGACTAGCTTCATCAACAATTATATAATCAAAAATACCAACATCAGGGTCTATGGATTCAGCAACACGGTATAATGGCATAATCCATGCCGGAATAGCTTTCCTACAATATTTCATATGCGATTGAGCTTGCTTTCTAAATCTCCAAGCTTTTTTCCCTGTACCTTTTCCTATTTTCTTAATTGCCTGATACCACCCAATTAAATGTTCTTTATCATTTCTATCAATGTTTTGTTGGAGTGCATACCAAGATTTCATGGAAGCCAAGTTTGCTACAAGATTTTTTATTTCATCCTCAATTTCTTTTAATTCATTTTCATAATTTATAATTGAGTTTTCTTTGTTTAAATTTTCCAGATAAGTTTTTGCATAACTCCATTCTAGAGTAGCTGATAAGTTATTTGATAAATCTTCAAAATTGATAATAGTTTTTTCTAATATTTGTTTTACTAGAAGAGGGAATTCATTTTGCATAGATTTGATTGCATTATGATAATCGCTAAAATCTCTCAATTCTAAACACCATTTATTAAGTTCTTCTAGAAGATTAATGGCATTGCTGTAGTTTGAATCTTTAAGACTTTTCAAAACATCATCTGCTAATGGATATGGTTTATTAGCTTGCTTATAGCTTTCTAAATAATTAATTGAGGCTTTAATTTGATCTTCATTTTTTGATAATTGATTGTTTTTAATAGCAAAACTACAAATATTTAGTAAATCAATCAATACTTTTTTATCAGATACCTTTTCTTGTAAATTCGTAAGTTCACGAATGCAAGAAATATTTAATGAAAACTCTTTAATTAATTTTAGAATCGAGCTTAGTTTGTCGTTAAAATCCTCAAAATTTTTTAATTGAAGCGTGGCAGATTTTACTTTTGGAATAATATCGCCCCATAAATTAAAAAGTCTTTCAATGTTAATATTAATATCAATATATTCATTAAAAAGTTCTAGCTCTTCTTTAGTATCACAAGGACTGCCATCAACAAAAACTTCTTTAAGAATATACCATCTTTCCTTTACCCCTTTAGGCTTAAATAATTTAAATCCATCATCTAATTTATTACCAGAATTTATATAGTCGATAAGAAATTGTGAATCAGCTTTTAACTGTTGCAAAGATTTATTTTCTGGATACTCGAATCTGTGATGTTTCTCATGTAGAATTGTTTTTTTTATGTATTCTTTATTTAAAATATTTGAGGATTCTTCATTTATGTGAATCCAGGTTTTATCAAATCCTTTCAAACAATCATTTATAACTGTTTCTGTCCATTTACTTGTATAATTGTCTATTTTGTCTAGTAACTTCATGCTATTTGATAAATTAGGGTGAATTTTATCAAAAGTTTCATCTTCTAATTGTTCAAAACAAGGTATTAAGTCTTTTCTTTCAATTTTATTCTTTAAATCAGGGATTTCTTTAAGAAGTTCAATATAGCTAACTATTTCATCCGGTTTAATAATTTCTTCTATAGCTAGTTCAGTAAAATCATAATTGGAAAAATTTATACTTGAAAAACTCTCATGTAATTTAACAAAATTTAATATTTTATCGCAAGAATCATCAATATTTTCTAAATTATTTATTTTATCCTGAAACCAATTACATTTATCTTTATTAAAGCTGATTTTTTGAGCAATTTCTATAAGATTCCCAGTATAATTTTTAGAAAACTGATAGCTTCTGGTAGCTTTTTCTCGAATTTCAATAATGGTATTTTCTAAAAAAGCTTTTCTTTCTTTTGATTTTTCTAGCTTTTCTTCAGAGTTATTTATTTTTTCTTTCTCAGCACTAAGGTCAAAATAGCTTAATCTATTTGTAATTTCTCTAACACTCAATTCTAAATCATTTATAGCTTCCTTATCATTGCCTAATAGATTTACGCATAATGGTTTTATTT
>JAAEMD010000239.1 GCA_024225875.1 bacterium | reverse complement strand
TTTATTTTCATTAACTGGCCTATAGAAAAGTTTTTAAAAAGTTCTTTTATTTTATCCTGATTTAGATTATTTAAGTCATAATCAACAACAGAGTCTTTACTAAAATTTCTTATTGTCTGTGATATAGATACTATTTTCTTCATTTAATCCTTCGTTGAGTTATATTTTATATTAAAACCACTTCTAACCTAACATAATACATATTATGCGACATGTTAGATTTTTATATTATAAATATCTGTTCTGTGAAATAATTTGGATTTTTTAATGCGTGCTACTGCCCAGTTTTGATAATAAAAAGAGGAATTTATAAAATTTTCTTTATGTATTTCTTTATATTTCAATATACTCTCTTCAGTCTGAGCATATTTAAGGTAATGGCAATACCAGTCGAATGAATTAACGTATTTATCCTCAAAAGTTATATTAAACCTCTTTATCATCAAATTGTTGTGAATTTTTAAATTCCCACTTATAATCAGGAAAATAGTTTTTTAATAAATTTTCTATGGTTTCAGTTATATTTCTATAATAAACGGTATTTATAGCATTCTTGACAAAATCCGGCTCTTTTTTTAACAAAAATACAAATAAATTTGTATTTTCATGTTTTATTTTCATTAACTGGCCTATAGAATTTTTTTTAAAAAGTTCTTTTATTTTATCCTGATTTAGATTATTTAAGTCATAATCAACAACAGCGTCTTTACTAAAATTTCTTATTGTCTGTGATATAGATACTATTTTTTTCATTTAATCCTTCTTTGAGTCATATTTTATATTAAAACCACTTCTAAATTGACATAGCCGCATTTTTATGCGACATATAGTGTTTATTTAAAAACAATAATTATAATCTTTTAAAAAATTTACTTAAGGTCTCTGTTATCATCTTAAGTTCCTTAGCTTCAATGATATAAGGTGGCATAGTATAGACATAATTTCCAAAAGGACGAAGCCAGATCCCGTTTTTCACTGCAAATTCCTGAATACCTGCAAGTGATGATTTTTCTTTTACTTCTATAACTCCTGTAGCGCCGAGTACTCTAATATTTTTAATTTTTGCAGATGAAATCTTGAAGAGTTCTTTTTTAAGGACAGATTCAATTTTACTTATTTTTGCTAAATATTGATCCCTCTCAAAAATTTCTATACTCTTCAAAGCTATGGCGCAGGCCAGCGGATTACCCATAAATGTAGGCCCATGCATAAATGCATTTGATTCATCTGGACCATAAAAAGATTCAAAGATCTCTGTTGAGGCAAGAGTGGCCGATATGCCTGTATAACCAGCAGAAAGACCTTTCCCCAGTATCATTATATCAGGAGAGGTTTTTGTTTGATCTGCTGCGAATAATGTTCCTGTACGACCAAATCCGGTTGCTACCTCGTCAAAAATTAACAGCACATTATATTTATCACACAGCTTTCCAGCTTCTTTTAAATATTCAGCAGAATAAAAATTAAAGCCGCCGGCTGCCTGCATTAAAGGCTCTACAATAAAGGCCGCAAGCTCATAGTGGTGATTTCTCAGAAAATCGTCAAGTTTCTCCAGATCTGTTACAAGATATTTCTCTTTTGCAGGATAACCATGTTCAGGTGCATCCAGAAAATAATTTTCAGCTATTATATCTTTAAAGAGAGTATGCATTCCATCATCAGGATCACTGATTGACATTACACCGCATGTATCGCCATGGTATGCTTTCTTAAAGGCCAAAAATTTATGTTTTTGCGGTTGATTCATATTATGCCAGTACTGAACAGCCATTTTCAAAGCTACCTCTACCCCAACAGAACCACTGTCAGCAAAGAAAACATGCTTAAGTTTGTAAGGAGTTATTTCTACCAGTTTTGCTGCTAAACTACAGGCAGGATTATGTGTTAAACCACCCAGCATTACATGTGCCATTTTATCCAGCTGCTGCTTTGCAGACCTGGTAATTTCCGGATGATTATATCCATGTATTACACACCACCAGGATGATATGGCATCAATCAATTTTTCTCCATTATCCAGATATAAGCAGGTACCTTTTGCCTTCAATATTTTATATTGAACATCAAGGTTTTTCATTTGAGCATACGGATACCAGATTTTTGACATATAAGCTGCTAAATCAAAGACCCTTTCAATACATTTGCTGTTGCATCAGTAATTTTTACCTCAGCCCTATCCCCCACCCGGTTACCGATGCTATCTATTATTACAATTTTATTAGCCACATTTCTTCCCTGGCATTCTAATTTACTTTTCTTTGTTCCTGTTTTTTCAATAATTACTTCCTGAACTTTTCCTATACAGGCACGATTTTTTTCAAGAGAGATCTTTCTTTGTATTTCATTTAGTTTTACAATTCTTTTTGTTTTTTCCTCTTCAGTTACATCGTCAGGATATTTTTTTGATGCATAGGTATGAGGTCTGGGTGAATATTTAAAAATAAAAGCAGAATCGAATTGAACCTCATTAACTACTTTAACAGTATCTAAAAATTCCTTTTCAGTTTCTGTTGGAAATCCGATAATTATATCTGTACTTAATACAACATCAGGTAGAATTGATTTAATATTTTTTACAAGCGCAAGATAATGTTCCTGAGTATAGCTTCTATTCATCTTATGTAAAATACGTGTATTACCTGATTGTATCGGAAGATGTATCTGGTTACAGATATTATCTCTTTTTGACATCAGTTCTAAGAGTTTAAGTTTAAAATCTCTGGGATGGGGAGATGTAAAGCGAATCCTCTTCAGCTCTTTTATATCACTTAACATTTCCATCAGATCACTAAAATCATAATGCTCATAACTATAGGAGTTAACATTCTGTCCCAGCAGGGTTATTTGTTTGAACCCTGATAAGATAAGATTCTTTGCTTCTGCAATAATATTTTCAGGAGATCGGCTACGCTCTCTTCCTCTGGTATAAGGAACAACGCAATAGGAACAGAAATTATTACAGCCACGCATTATGGCTATATTGGCATTAATTCCTTTTTGATGTCTGGGGTAAACATTTGCATATGTCTCTGAATTTGAAGGTGTTATATCGTAATTATGTCCTTTTTTTGTAAGAATATTATCAATAATTACCGGAAGTTTTTGATAACTATCAGGACCAGCAATAAAATCTATTTTATTTTTAGGGTTTTCAACTAAACTTTTTTGAAGGCTGGCAGCCATGCAGCCCAGAACCCCAATAACAGCATTTGAGTCCTTTTTCAGGATATGTATATGATTTAATACTTTACGTTCCGCATTTTCTCTAACCGAACAGGTATTTAATAATATTATGTCTGCATCTTCAGTATTATCAACAAACTGATAGTTATTTTCTGACAATATGGTACGGATCAGATCCGTATCATAATCGTTCATTTGACAACCGTATGTTTGAATATAAATATTCATAATCAAAAAACCTGTTGTGTAAAAAAAGAGCCTGCCCTTTCAAAAGAATTATATAATAATAACCTGAGTTCTTAATTAGAACAAATAATTATAATAAATTGTA